>JANMJN010000571.1:0-1639 GCA_031371355.1 Saprospiraceae bacterium | reverse complement strand
AAAGAGGGCAACGGCGATGCCAAACTCTGCCTTTTTCCAGAAAAAATAACGCCTAATCAACATGCTTTAGCGAAAAATTTTGTTTTGTTAGATAATTTTTACGTGGATGCAGAGGTGAGTGCGGATGGTCATAACTGGTCAATGGGTGCTTATGCCAATGATTTTGTGGAGAAAACGTGGCCCACAAGCTACGGCGGACGCGGCGGCAATTACGACTTTGAAGGCTCGCGTCGTGTGGCTTTCCCGAAGGGTGGATTTATATGGGATGCTTGTCAACGGGCAGGTGTTTCGTACCGGACTTATGGCGAATTTGCAGACAATTATAAGGCGAACTACAAGACATTAAACGGTCATATTTGCCCTAATTATTCAGGTTTTAATTTAAAAATACAAGATATAAGCAGAGAAGGTGTTTGGGAAAACGATTTTGATTCACTATTGACAATCAATCAGTTACCTCGTTTTTCAACGATTCGTTTTGCCGCTGACCACACTTCGGGTATGTCAAAAGGGGCATATTCACCTAATGCAGCTGTGGCAGATAATGACTTGGCCGTAGGGCGTTTTGTAGAGCATTTGTCGCAATCGTCAATTTGGCATGAATCGGCTGTTTTTATTGTTGAAGATGATGCCCAAAATGGGGCAGACCATGTGGATGCACATCGCTCAACGGCTTATGTGGTGAGTCCTTATATCCGTCGAAATTTCGTTGACCACACCATGTATTCCACCAATGAGTCAATACGATGCGGCGGCAATGCCCATGTATCGTTGTTTCACAGAAAAACCTGATTTAACGCCTTTCAAAGCTTTGCCTGCGCGCATAGATATTAATGAACGCAATATAGCCGATAATGAATTGTCGAGACAATCGGCGTTTTTTAACTTGGCTGAATTAGATGCTGTGCCAGAACGGGCGTTCAATGAAGTGCTTTGGAAAGCGATAAAAGGATTGGATTCAGAGATGCCTCCGCCAGTCCGTGCTGCTTTTGTTTGGTTAAATGGCAGTGATGATGATGATTGATTTTTTGACCACTGATTGGGCAGATGTGACTGATTCGCTCAGATTTCTTTACGGATATGATGATACAAGAAATCAGTTAAAATCTGTAGAATCACTTGAATCTGTGGTCTCTTTAAGGGGTTATGATTTTTATGAAATAATCCTGCCATCGGATAAAAAAATCGTACTTTTGCGCCTCAAAAATGAGTTATAATGGTATTAACAGTCCATAATTTCGATAAAATTGGCGACAGCACCGTTCTTGCGGAAGGTGAACGGCTGTTTAAGTTGAAGCGGGTGTATGATTTGACGCAAACAAATGAAGGCGCCTGGACGGCTTATGTCGAAGGAACAAATGACGAATATGCTGTGCGCGTGGCGTTTAATGACAAAGAAATTACAAAATCTAATTGTACGTGTTCCTACGAAAACGGTTTGTGTAAACATGCCATTGCCCTCCTTTTTGAACTGAGAAAACAATTTTCAGAAGTGCTTTTGCACAGAGCCGAAACCCTTGTGCAAGGTGCAGACGGTATTTACAGTAAAAAAAATGATAATATTTTGAATAAAGATTATTCCCCAAGCGGACTTTACGCAGTCTATAAAACCCTACCCGAAAGTGAGCAACGGACGATA
>JANMJN010000534.1:0-7704 GCA_031371355.1 Saprospiraceae bacterium | reverse complement strand
TTACTAAAATTTACTTCGAGAGAACGGCTAATCGCGCTTTGAAACGCAATCTCTGTCAATATCCAACGGCAGCATCTGCACAAGAAGCAGGCATGAGTTTAGAGGAATATGAGCATTTTGTTTTTAATGCGTGTAAATTGTTTGAAACTGACCCAGAAGCCGCTTGGCTCGAAGTACGCAGGTCGCAACAGCGAATCGTTGACCACTTAAACAAGTGTAAATCAGTGCGTTATGTTGCCGAAAAAACAGACATCACCTTTTCTACTGAGGGGCGTATTTGGATGAATTCAGATGGTCAAACCAATATGCCAAGCGGTGAAGTTTATACCTCGCCTGTTGAAAATGCGGTGAATGGCGTTGTTCATTTCAGCTATCCATGCTTGTACGGCGGACATGAAGTGGAAGGCGTGACGCTGTGGGTTAAAGACGGTTATATATCGAGCGTTGGGAAGCGCAACGTGGACAAGATTACCTGGATAAGATATTTCTAATCGAAGGCACGCGGCGTTTCGGCGAAGCGGCTATCGGGACAAATTACAGCATCCAAAAAATGACAAAAAACATTCTTTTTGATGAAAAAATTGGCGGCTCAATCCACATGGCTATCGGTCAATCGTACCTTCAAACAGGCGGAAAAAACCAATCGTCCGTCCATTGGGATATGATTACAGACATGAGACAAGGCGGTGAAGTGATAGCCGATGGAGAAGTTATTTATCGCAATGGTCAATTTTTGATATGAAGATTGGAGTTACTTTTAGACGGGCTTTACGTTCGGGGAACTTTGAAAGCTCCCCGAACGTATGCGTTCCCCAAATTCGTTTGCTCATCACATTTATTCTTCTTAACCTATTGACTGTCAATACCAATGCTCAATTTTCCAAAGGTTTTTCAATAGAAACCAGCCTCCATTTTGGACGTATTGCAAAACATACGCCTAAACTTTTGTTCCAATCACCCCCCCTCAGTATCGGCAGCGAAATTCATCTGAATTGGCAAACATATGGTCAAAAAGTTTGGCATGAATGGCAAAACTATCCGTCTTTTGGTCTTAGTTTCTTGCACTATGATTTAGGTGATAAAAAACTGTTTGGTGATGCTTTTGCCGTTTATCCAAGTCTTGATATCCGTGTTTTTAAGAAAATAAAAAGCGTTGAAAGTTATGTCCAGTTTGGTTGGGGTTTAGCTTATTTGACGCGTCATTATAACCAATTTACAAACCCCATCAACAATGCTGTTGGTTCAGCTCTCAACAATGTAACCGATTTTAAGGTGCGTTTTGAAAAAAAAATATCGCTGCATTGGTCGGCACAAATGGGCTTTAGTTTCATTCATTTTTCAAACGGCACAGCTCGTTTGCCCAACTATGGTTTTAACATTCCAGCTTTAAATTTGGGTGCAAAATGGACACCAAAGCTTGTGAATACTGAGGGGTACATTCACAAGGACAGTTCTGCAAAATCAAACAAAAAATGGGGTATTAATGTCTTTTCAGGCTTAGGTTTAAGTGCTTCGAGCGCACCCCGTGGACCCAAATATCCGATTTATACATCAGCATTTTGCTTTGTTCGTCCTTTAAACAAGGTCAATTTGTTGTCTTTGGGTATTCAATATGAGCAAAATAGGGTTGTTGGAGAATTTGGTTTGGCTTCAGGTGAATTCACGACAAAGGAAGAAGCCTTTAAAGCAGGCAGTCGTTGGGGTGTTTTCGTAGGCGATGAATTTTTATTCGGGCAAGTCGCTGTGGTGATGCAATCGGGTTTTTATCTACATCATTATCCTGCAATTCAAAGTAGGTGGTTCAATCGTATAGGTGTTCGCTTGTATTCACCGACGATTGGACGGTCAAAAACGCAAGGACATTTAGGTATTTATCTAAAATCACATAAGGTTGATGCAGAGCAGTTTTGCCTATTAAGCGGGGTGAGTTTTTAATAGGTTGAGATACTTCAAAGAACACTTTATAGTTACACAAGGATATTTTTTTTTGAAATAAAATCTCGTACAACGGTTTCAGATTCCAAGAAAGCATGTTCAAGGTCATCATTCACGACAATTTTATCGAAGCGATTTTCGTATTTCAGTTCCTCCGTTGCCCGTGCTATGCGTTTTTTTAGACTTTCCGTCGTCTCCGTTTTGCGATTTTTCAACCTTTCAAACAAAATCTCTTTGGAAGGCGGTTTGATAAAAATAGCCAACGATTCGTCGGGATAAGCTTTTTTTATACTTGTCGCCCCCTTCACATCCACGTCAAAAATAATGCACTTGCCCAAATCCCACAAACGCTCAACCTCGCTTTTCAAAGTACCATAAAATTGGTCATCATAAACTTCTTCGTATTCCAAAAATGCCCCCTCAGTAACTTTCTTTTTGAAATCATCTGTTGACAAAAAATAATAATCCACACCATCTATTTCGTGGTTACGTCGCGCACGGTTAGTCGCCGAAACGGAAAAAGCCAATTCGGGAAACTTCCTTAACAGGTGATGAACAATGGTCGTTTTACCTGCACCAGATGGTGCTGTAACAATAATTAATTTTTCCATAAATATTTCGTCATACGTTACTGGGATATTCGGAACGCGTTATTCGGATATTCGAGTACCCGATTTCCGAATAACGCGTTTCGAACACTTAAACAAGATTCGCAATCAATTCTTTCATTTTTTCCAATTCATCTTTCATTTTAACAACAAGATGTTGAATGTGTGATGAATAGGCTTTTGAACCCAACGTATTGATTTCACGCCCGATTTCTTGCGTAATAAAATTCAACGTTTTGCCTTTTGATGTACTTTTGTCATCGTTTAATGTTTCCAAAAAGTAGCGACAATGTTGACTTAAACGCACTTTTTCCTCCGTCACATCAATTTTTTCAAGATAAAAAAGAACTTCTTGCTCAAACCGGTTTTTATCCACATTTTCTTTGCCCATAAATTCTTCAAGGTTTTGCTTCATGCGCTGCCTCAATTTTACAACACGTTCTGTTTCATAAGGTTCAACCTCCGTCAATAGTCGTGCAATATTCTCAACCCGCAACCTCAAATCTTCTTCCATAGCCCCCCCCTCAGTAAGACGGAAGTTTGTGAAGTCCACAAGAGCCTCATTGATGGCTTCGAGCGTCGCTTGCCATTGTTCTTCTTGCACCGAATCCTCATCAGAACCCAAGACATTCGGCAACCGCAAAATGGCTTGCAAAACATCGCCATGCTCAATGCCTAATTCCGATTTGAGTTGTGACAATTCCTTATAATAACGTCTGAATAATTCGTGATTCAAGACAAAATCATCTTCGCCCGTCATAGAGCGGACATTGATACTCATATCTATCTTGCCGCGCTCTACTTTTTCAGTAAGGATGCGGCGAAGATCAATTTCTTTTTCTTTATAATTTGACGGCATTTTAAAACGCATATCCGTCATTTTTGAGTTCAAAGCACGGATTTCAATCGTGACCGTTTTATCACCAAAAGAGCGTGTTGAACGCCCGTAACCTGTCATTGAAAGGAGCATATTGCTGGGAATTTATGAATCGAAAAGAAAAAAAGATGAGGCATCGTAAAAAAACACCCTTGTTTTGCTTTAGAAAGAACGGCAAAGATAGTAAAACCGACATGAGACTTAAGGAGAAAAAAAAAAATTTAAACTTTTTTTATGTAAACTATTGAAAATCAATTCTATACTCGTATTTTCGTTTCATCTTTTATGAAACAAGTATTCTTATTCGTTTTTTTGTGATTGACAAAGGGCTTTATTGTTAGTTTTCATAGATTTTCGGAAACTGATTGTGCATAACAATTCTTAAAAAAAAATAAGTTTGGCAAACAATTTGATTAACTACTCGTATAAAGTATTGATTTTCAGAGACGTAAGTTTAATAAAATCATCATTTTTATAAAAAACTTTCAAAAAGGGCTTCTTTATACAGAATAAAAAACAGAGATTTGCCCCACTTTTGACAAAACGAAAGAATAGCAAGAACATCATTCATAACTCATTCTAAATCAATTCATAATGAGAAAAGCTGATATAGTAGCAGCCATTTCAGAAAAAACAGGTCTAGCCAAGGTGGACGTATTAGTCTCTTTGGAAACTTTTTTCAACGAAGTCCGCGAAACGATGGGCAACGGTGAAAACGTCTATATTCGTGGCTTCGGCTCGTTCGTTATTAAAAAACGGGCAGCTAAAACTGGACGGAATATTAAGCGCAATAAAACCGTTCAGATTCCTGAACATTATATTCCGGCTTTCAAACCTGCCAAAATTTTCACAGAACATGTGAAAACCAGCGTTCATTCTTTGCCAGACGACAAGGACGAAGAGTAAGATGCTTCATGTAAAGATTCGATATTCCAAAATTTCAATATTTCATGAACAGTTATGGCTCTTGGAATTTCGGAATATCGAATCTTAAATCTTCAAAAATGAACAGACAGCAAATCATCGTTGTCGCTTCTGCGGTTGCCTTGTTTTTCATTCTTTATTTTGGTTGTGATGTCCAATCGAAGGAACAAAAATCCTTCGAAACAGCTCGTGCGCTCACAGGCACGACCCTTGACATGACCGCTGTTATCAAAGAAGCAAACAAGAGCCTAAGTCCAACACAAGCGACTGAAATACAATCACTTACACAGAAAAGTGAATCATCTAAAGACCCCTCAGTATTGAAGCAATTGTCCGCCGCTTGGCACAATGCGGGGCATGACGAAGTCGCTGCTCACTATGCAGAACAGGTCGCAGAATTGGATAAAACAGACGAAGCGTGGTCTATTGCAGGAGCGAATTATTATTTGGCTTTGCAAAAAGCAGAAGATAAAGCGTTGCGTGATTTTTGCGCCAATCAAGCCATCAAAGCCTTTCAAAATGCGGCATCTTTGAATCCGACAAAACTGGAGCATCGCATCAACTTAGCACTTTGTTACACAGAGAATCCACCACAAGACAATCCGATGAAAGGTATCTTATTGTTGCGTGAATTGGATGCGCAAAATCCAGAAAATGTAGCCGTCAATTCACAATTGGCAAGGCTTGCAATCAAAACGGGGCAATACGATAAAGCCATAAGTCGCCTTGAAAAGGTGCTGACAAAAGAACCGAATAATGGTAAGTTGTACTGTTTGTTGGCAGATGCCTACTCTGGTGCACACAATCCGAAAGCAACGGAAGCCGCGCAGAAATGCCAATCGCTCTCAAAATAATCGGTTCAATACATTTATTTCGACAACTATTTTTTATAAATAAACGTTTACAAAAACGTCGTTGAGTTAAACAGTCAGCGACGTTTTTTATTTTTATGGGTAAAAACTGAGACCAATGCAGCGTAATTATATCGAACATGTACCATATGACCAAGAGCCCAAGCACATATCTTTTTGGGATAGCCTTCGATTCCCTTTGTATTTCACGGCAATAATTTGGTTAATTCATATATTTCAAACCGTTTCCCATTTCGATTTGGGTTGGTGGGGCATCTATCCCCGCGAGGCTTTTGGCTTACGCGGTATCCTTTTTGCCCCTTTATTGCACAGTAATTGGGAGCATTTGGCTTCAAATTCTGTTCCTTTCCTTGTTTGTGCGACGATGATTATCTATTTTTTCCCGCGTGTTGCCTTGCGTTCTTTTGTTGTAATATATTTCGTAACGGGTTTTTGCGTTTGGCTTTTTGCACGCACAGGCGTTTTTCATATTGGTTTGAGCTATGTGGTGTATGGTTTGGTGTCTTTTATATTCTGGACGGGTATTTTTAGGCGTAGCCTACGCAGCATCATTCTGGCACTCATTATTGTCACCTTGTACAGTGGCATGTTTACAGGCGTGTTGCCAACGACAGAGATTTTGCAACGCAATATCAGCTGGGAAAGTCACCTCATCGGCGGCATTATCGGCATCATCGCGGCATATTTTTATAAAGAAGAAGTCGAACACGATGAATTTGAGACCCCCTCAGTATCTGACGAATCAAAAACCGCTTTTTTCTCTCCTACTGTTTTTGATAAAACAAAACAACAAATGTTATTTGAACAAGAAGAAGAACGTCGCCGCCTTGAACATGAAGCTCGTATGCGGCATTTTCCACCGTTTGATGGTTGGAATTCTGATACGACGTATTAAATAAACTCTTCCAACTGTTGATTATTTTTCATAGGTGTATCAATGCGTTTCACACTTTCCACTGTTGCCGCAGCAACAGAAAGTGCTGGCGCTATAAATAAACCAACAATTGGAACAGCTAATAATGTCAAAAATGCAGCACCATTGCCAACCGCTAACCAACGATAACGGGCGGCAAATTTTTTGCTTTCAGCGATACCATAATATTTTTCAAGAGTATAATCCAAGTTACCAAAACCTGAATAAAAGGATTGGACAAAGAAAATAGCAATGGCTGAAAACCAACCAATAACAGGTATCAAACCTAAAATAAGAAGCCAAACAACATACCACAACTCTTTAAGAACATTGCGTAGGCTCAAAGAAGCCCCCCTCAGTATCAAACGGAAATTGGTGAAAGAAAAGAACGGTGGGTCATAAACAGGAACACCGGTGATTTCGGATTGAATGCGCGCCACCAAAGGAGACATAAATGGCGCAACCAATGCCATCAAAATGATACGATATCCTAAAATACCTGTTATGAACAGCAGTATCCAACTAAAAACTGAGGCAATATTCGCCACAATGTTCGAGCCTATCCACGTTTCAGGATAGGCTGCCGTCAATAAAGCCGTAACATTATCTGACAACAGGTAAACTGAATAAATGATAGATAAGCCTAAAATCACACTCGCTATACCTGGAACGACCATATAATACCACAATTTATGCCGTGACATCAATCGGTATGCTTTTCCATAACTGATAATACCATCCGTGAAATCGCGGAAGAAATCGGGTTTTTGAGCTGTTTGTGTCTCAAGTGGAATCGTTTGATAAGTCATTTTTATCTTGAATTTTTATTTTTAAGAATATATTACATAAACCAAATAAGTTTGTAGAATTTTGCAAAGCAATAATAAAACATTTTCAAACTGAAAAACATTCAGTTTTCTGTTCAACTTTCGACTAAACAACCATTTTTTAACGACTAAAAAGACTTTTGATGAATAATAAGGATAAAATAAAACTCGATATACTTGCCGTTGGCGTTCATCCCGATGATGTAGAATTGTCGTGTTCTGGTACTTTGTTGCGCCAAATTTCACTTGGTCACAGCATTGGTTTATTGGATTTGACACGCGGCGAATTGGGCACACGCGGCAATGCGGCGATACGCACACAAGAGGCAATGCATGCGGCGCAAATGATGGGTGCATTGGTACGTGAACAATTGGACATAGAAGACGGCTTTTTTGTTCAAAACAGGGATAATTTATTAAAAATCATACACATTATCAGAAAATATCGCCCTGAAATAGTCCTCGCCAATGCCATAGAAGACCGTCATCCCGATCATGGACGTGCAGCTAAATTGACTGCTGAAGCGTGTTTTTTGAGCGGTTTAATTAAGATTGACACTTACGATACTGAGGGGGTACTTCAAGAAGCATGGCGACCAAAAGTCGTGTATCATTACATTCAAGATCGTTCTTTGAAGCCCGATTTTGCTATTGATATTTCAGATTTTGTGGATAAGAAGTTCGAACTCATCATGGCATATAAAAGTCAGTTTTTTAACGCTGAAAGTTCTGAACCAATGACCCCGAT
>JANMJN010000202.1:0-2816 GCA_031371355.1 Saprospiraceae bacterium | reverse complement strand
TCAATAATTGCTCACCAAACGTGAAAGTCAACTTATCTTCTTCCGTAAAATCACGAATAAACTCCACATCAGAAGGCATTGCCTTGATTGTTTTTTTAGTTGTTCCAATCACCAAACTATCGTCATCAATCCATGAAGCAGAAAAATCCTCCATGGCTTCATCGAACATTTCACTTTTGTATAAAAATTTATACAATTCTAATAACACGTGGTGGTCGTCGTCAGTCGTTGTCTCATTATTCGACAAATAGGCTTTATAAGTGTCCGTTTCAAGAAATTTGCGATAAAAAATTGCAATCGTATCGCTGTCAGGACGACCTGTTAGATTAAACTTTTTCACAGCTCTATCATACGAGCCGTGGGCTAAAAAGCCTTGAAGTACCTCGTTACGAAACAGCTTAGTTGTGAATAGCTTATCCTTTTCAGTCGGCGTATATTTAGCTCTTCGATTCATTTCGTCACGTTCCGAGTAACGGGCTGTTTCGATAAGTTGTTGAAGATTAAAGAGATAGAGTTCCAACGTGCGCGTACCATAAGATTGATAACGGCGCAACAAGTCGTTGAGCGAAAGGTCTAAGTCACGGCTTTTTGCATACAAAAGCTGCATGACTTTGATGCGGATGTGTCGTCTTGAGAGCATTCAAAGTACTTTTTTGTAACTGCAAAGATAGTTAATGCCTTTTGAGTTGGGTATATTCTTTTAAAAAAAAGTGTCCTCAAAAATTTAGGACTAATTTTTGCTTGGATTTTTGTCACAATATATTTTTATTATTCACATAATAGGTAAGCATGAAACAATTGTCAGCACAAATACTATTTGCCCTTCTTTCAAAAATGCGATTGATACTGAGGGGAAGAGGAATTTATTTTAAGATGTTAGGTGTAAGGTTTAACGATATGACTAAGATTAATTCTTTTTTTCGTTTGACTCTGTCCATTTTAATGCCGTTTGTTTATTTGATTTTGATGATAGGCTTACCGCTTACGGCATTGGGGCAAACGACCATTACCAAAACTGTCGCTGTCAGCAGCGATGATGCAGAAGAAGCTGTCGCTGGTTCTGGCGCAGGTGCAGGAGTTATGTTTCTTGTTAGTACAGACATGGAGTTGGGTAGAGATGATGAGCCTCTTACAACCGGCAATCAGTACGTGGGCTTGCGCTTCGCGGGAATGTCCATTCCTGCCGGTGCTACGATAACGGGTGCCTATTTGACCTTCAGGGCAATAGCCGCAGATGCCCCAATGACAAATTCAGAAGCGACTTCATTAACTATAAGAGGACATAAGACTGCCAATTCTACTACTTTTACCACGAGTGCATACAATATCAGTAGCCGAGCTTTAACGACAGCGACTGCCAATTGGGTGCCAACGACATGGACAACAGGCTTAGATTATAACTCTCCGAGTATTGTTTCCGTGGTTCAAGAAATTATTGATCAAGGGACGTGGGTATCGGGGAATGCTATATCTATTATTGTCACTGGAACGGGTCATCGCGCTTCACCAGCATATGACAGTGACCCAACAAATGCTGCGAAATTGGTGGTTACCTATACAACGTCTTTACCCGGTGGTGTGGCAGGTGCATCCATTTGGTTAAAAGCCAATCAAGGTGTCACGACGGGCAGCACGATGACGTGGGCAGACCAATCGGGCAACAACCGGAATGCCATACAGTCCACTTCTGCTAATCAACCAGCACTTGCGAGCAATGTATTTAACTTCAATCCAGCACTTCAATTCGATGGTGCGGATTATATGCCACTACAAAATTTAGCAGGTTTGCCCACAGGAGCGGCACAGGTGGAAGAGTTTGCTGTTGCCAATCATTTGAATACTGGGGGGGGATGGTCACATATTTTGTCTTATGGTTCTGGAGCAACGAATCAGACGTTTAGTATGGGTAAACAAAATGCAACAGGGAGTGCTGCTACCATGCTATATACCAACGATGCCATCAGTTCAACAACAGAATTTGCGAATGGGGCAACCGTATTACTTGATGGAAAATACACAGGAACACAAGGCATTATTTCGACTTATGGCGTTCAAAAAGGCACTATAACAGCTACGGGCAATAAAACTACGGTGGCTGGCAATGTGGGCGCAGACCCTTTAGTGGCATCTTTTTGGAATGGTAATATTTCGGAAGTCATTGTCTTTCCTACCAACTTGAATACAACGCAAACGCGTCAGGTCAATTCTTATTTGTCCTTAAAATATGGTATTACGCTTGACCAAACTTCTGCTCAAAACTATATCGCATCGGACGGTTCAACCATTTATTGGAACGGTACGACGAACAGCGGTTACAAAAATAACATTGCGGGTATTGTGCGTGATGACTATTCTGCATTGAATCAGAAACAATCAAAATCGGTCAATTCGGGCTTGCAAGTTGTGGTTGGTAACGGCAACACGATTGCTGTTGACAATGCGTCGAATATCAATAATTTTTCAGTTGATAAATCTGCCCTTGCTTGGGGCGATAATAGTGGTTCTGTTTCGGCATGGACAACAACGGGTGCGCCTTCTGCAAGTCAAATTATCGCGCGGACTTGGAAAGTGCAAGAAACAGGAACGGTTGGTTCGGTAAAAATAAGTGTACCTGACAACAGTGGTACAAATGGTTTACCTGACGAGGGCAGTAATAACGTTTATTTATTGGTAGATGCCGATGGCAATTTTAGCAGTGGCGCGACGATTGTAGGTATGGCACTGAATGGGACAAATTGGGAAGCCAATGCGGATTTTACGAATGGTCAGTTTTTTACTTTTGCTTCTATTACTTATGCACCCGGCGGTGTATCCAC
>JANMJN010000522.1:0-2638 GCA_031371355.1 Saprospiraceae bacterium | reverse complement strand
CTTCAAACACATCATCGTCTAAGTGCCCAATGGGGTTTATAAGTGCGCCCGTACCGTATGTAGTGGCATTGGCAATAACTATCATAGCCGCTTTGATTTTAATGGTTTTGCTATCTATCTGCATCTCCACTTGCATCATTGGGTTTTGCCATAATACTTTTAAAGATGCAAAAAAGTAGCCCCACATACCCCGACCGCTCTGGGTTTTAAATTTTTTCATGGCATATGCATTCAAACCAATATCACTCAAATGAATACATAAATGGCTGTTAATATGCGTAATATGCACTTTTTGGGTATATCCTGCGACAAGAATATCAATTGCTTTTTGAGGAATGTTACTAATACCCAGTTCCTTTGCTAATCCATTTGCAGAGCCTGCGGGTAAAATACCCAAATGAATAGGAGTGTTTAAGACACATTCTGAAACTAATTTGACTGTACCATCTCCCCCAACGGCAACAACTTGATGTGGGGCAAACAACTTTATTTTTTCTTTTATTTTTTCTACATTAGCAGAACTGGAGAGGTGATACAATTGAAAGGCATGGTCTGATGAAGCAAAATAATTGGTTATTTCTATCGTCCAATCTACAGTGCGGCTTCCTGCACCTGAATTGATGATAAATAGTATTTTTAAATTGTCTTTTTTTGTCATTAAGGAACGTAAATTAGCATTATGAAAGAAAAAATAAACGATTCAAACACCACAGTAAAAGTTTATCATGGTTATGGACATCAACACAACCTTATTGTGTATGGTCATGTATTAGCGGGTAAAAAAAAGGTTCGAACAAAGTTTACAAACAATACAGTACTCAATATCGCACATTTGATTAAGCTATTTTTTATTAAGCCCTTACCTAATGTTAAAGTTCGATTGCAATGGGAGAATCAAATATTTTATAGCACAACAAGGAATGATGGTTTTTTTAAATTTCACTGGCAATCTGATACCGAAGTTACCGCAGGATGGCATCCAATAGTCGTGCAAGTACTTGACAATCAAGACAATCCAGTGGTGAGTGGCGAAGGTAAAATATTTATTCCCCATTCTACCCAATATGGTTTTATCTCTGATATTGATGATACGGTACTCGTTTCTCACTCTGCCACAACGGGCAAAAAATTAAACGCCTTATTTACCAAAAACCCACGCAAAAGAAAAACATTTGCAGATGTGGTAAAGTTTTACAATTTATTAGCCCTTGCCCATACAGAGCCTTCATTACTCAATCCGTTTTTTTATGTCTCCAGTAGCGAATGGAATTTATATGATTACCTCAATGAATTTTTTAAACACAATAGCTTGCCCAAAGGCGCTTTTCTTTTAGATGACATAAAAAAATGGTATCAATTGATAAAAACAGGCAAAACAAAACACCACGGCAAATTAATTCGCGTGGCACGCATTATAGATACGTTTCCCAAACAACGATTTATCCTATTGGGTGATAATTCTCAAAGTGACCCCGAAATTTATATTGCTATTGCCAATAAACATCCTGATAATATAGTCGCTATTTATATTAGAAATATTAGTGTTGAAAAAGAAGCATTGACATTCAAGTTATTGGCATCCATTGAAAACAAAGGAATTTTTACGTGCCTTTCTAAACATACTAATGAAGCTATTTTACACGCACAATCCATTGGCTTGTTAGAGCCTATTCGATAACTTATTTAAAGTTTTAATACAGTGTATTATCTCCTCCCTAAAGACTATCTGTTTTTTGCCATTGGGCATAATTAATACGGATTCAGTGTTAATTAGTGAGTTTATGATTTAAAACATATTGTTAAGTTAATATTTTCGAATAAATTTTCCCTATTTATAAGCTTGGTCAAATGATACGAGTTATTATGAAGCATGATTAAGACGTGTTTTCGATTTTCAAACTTTTCGAACTACCGTTTTAATATTTGTATACTGAGGGGGTATCAATCTCTATTGATTTTTGATTTAAAAATAAATACAAGACAAGAAAAAAGCCACTCGATGTATATCAGACATAGAGCGACTTTATTTCATAAGTTGTCATTGGTAATCAAAATGTCATTGGTCATTGTTTCGAACTACTAAACATAGAATCTACTAATTGAAAACAGGTATTTGTTGCATTGCTGAGGCTTGAATTGGAATAGCGCGTTTGCTTTCTATCGCTGCTTGAGCCGCGGCAAGCCTTGCAATTGGTACACGGAAAGGCGAACAACTGACGTAATTCATACCAATTCTATGACAGAATTTTACGCTTTCAGGATCCCCACCATGTTCTCCGCAAATTCCAATTTCCAAATGTGGCCGCGTTTTCCGACCCCGTTCGATACCTATTTTGATTAATTCGCCAACACCTTGTTGATCAATGGTTTGGAAAGGATCGTCTTCTAAAATCTTTTTGTCCAGATAATTAGGTAAGAAACCACCGATATCATCGCGGCTGAATCCAAAACTCATTTGCGTCAAGTCGTTTGTACCGAAACTAAAGAATTCAGCTTCTTCTGCCAAATAATCCGCTTTGATAGCCGCCCGTGGCGTTTCTATCATCGTTCCGAATTGGAAAGGGATCTTTTCTTTTCCTGTTTTTTGACATATTTCGCTGTGGACTCTCTCTACAATGGCTCTTTGGTGTTTCAATTC
>JANMJN010000438.1:0-3203 GCA_031371355.1 Saprospiraceae bacterium | reverse complement strand
GAGCGAACGCCAAGGTATCGCTCTTTTGGAAGATGTCAAAGCATTGGCAAAGGCACTTGACCCCCTCAGTAAAGGCATCGTCAAATTGACATATGAACCCAATAATGATATGTGTGGCGGCTTGTTTATCCGTGAGGTGTTAACGAAGAAAATACCGCATGACGCGCCCAGTGTTTTGCCTTTGGCGTATGCAACGAATCGTTTAGACCATTGCCATAGACTCATTCGTCCCTGGTTGGAAGGGGAGGGGCACATTGTTATTTCAGATAGATATTATTTGTCGTCGTTGGTGTATCAGAGTCGTCCTGATTTTCCTTTTGAAAAAGTGATGTTGTACAACGAATATGCCATCAAACCAGATGTTATATTTTTTATCAATGTGGACAGTAAGGTGTGTTATGAACGCATGAAAATTCGGGATCAACCGGAAGAATTGTTTGAAGCCAACCTCGATGAATCAAGGCAGAAATATTTAGACGCGATTGATTTTCTTAGAAAAACGCATGATGAAAACATCATCGAAATAGATGGCAGTGGAACAATTTCTGAAGTAGTTGCAAAAATTCAAACAGAGATATATAAGATTGCACCCAACTTAGACCCCTCAGTATAAATCACTCAATTGGTTGATTTTCAATATTTCTATGTGTTAATAGTCCAAAACAGTCATTGCTGATGCCCCTTATTCCTCCTCAACTACTTGACCGACCTTGAAAGGGAAATGTAATATAAAACTTGAGCCTTTACCTAATTCCGATTTGACATCCACAGAACCTTTGTGGGCTGTGACCATCGCTTTAACGTAGGCAAGCCCTAATCCGAAGCCTTTGACATCGTGCAAGTTGCCTGTGTGGACGCGGTAGAATTTTTCAAAAATGCGCTTCTTGGCTTCTTTTGTCATACCAATGCCCTTGTCTGAAATGGTGATTTCGATGCCATTTGACTTGTTACATGTCGAAACAATGATGTCTGGTTTTTCAGGTGAATACTTATTGGCATTATCGAGGAGGTTGTTGATGACGTTTGAAATATGGTTCAAATCACCTTCAATATAGTATTTTTCAGCGTCAAGTTTCATTGAAATCGTGCCATCTTTACGCTCGACTTGCAATGCCATATTACCAACGGCTTGCTCTATGACTTGATGGATATTGACATCTGTAAAGTTCAGTTTGATGCGCCCACGCTCTACGAGAGCCATTTGCAATACTTTTTCGACTTGCCCGTGCATCCGTTTGTTCTCTTGACTGATGATGTGTGCAAAGCGTTTGACTTTATCGGGGTTGCCAATTACTGAGGGATTGATGATGGAATCGGAAGCCAAAGAAATGGTGGCAATAGGTGTTTTGAACTCATGCGTCATATTGTTGATGAAGTCATTTTTCATCTCTGACAGCTTTTTTTGTTGTAAAATCACTCTGATTGTGTACGCAAAAGAAGCTAAAATGATGGCTGTAAACAACAAGGACATCAACATATCGAGCCATAAACGCCCCCATACAACGGAGGATTTGGTTGGAAAATAAACATGTAAGTTGCCAGGGTCGTTGATATCAGTTGGGAATAATTTGGTTTTATATGGCGATGATTTCAGATAATTATAACCCGCTTGACTTTCGTTGGGTACGACATAATGGTTGTTGTAAATGACAAAGCTATTAGAGGAATTGGACCAAACGCCGTAACTAAATGGAATATCATAACCCAATTCATCTTTCAAAAATCGGTCAAGTCTGATAACTTCTATGCGCTCTTCGATAGGTGTGTTGAACATTTCTTGTTTCAGTTGTACGGCATCCATGGTTTGCCGTAATACTGAGGGGTCGTTGGAAAGAACGATTTGTTGATGGTAACGAAAACCGCCATTGGTATCCATCTGTAAATGTTTAATAGAAAAGCCATTGGCAAAGCGCGAAACTTGAACATTTTCGATGTTTTCAAGCAGTTCAGCGACTTTTTTCATACCAGCAGCCACATGTTTGTCGAATTGCTCTTCATTCAACCGACGGCTGTTGTTGATAAAGCTCATCTGTAGCGACAATACACCAACGACCGCTAACGACATTAACCCAATAATTACCCAAATTGCTTTTTGATTCATGTTCTGGACTGCCCGATTCTTTTGTTTAAAAGGCTGTTGATGCGCCTTTCTGTTATTTTTTCTACAAAATTAAAAACTTAACGACCAATAACGTGTGGTTTAACAGTTATTTAACCGTAAGGAACTTTTTAAGCCAAAAAAAAGTTATCTTTGCGTCCCTTCTTGGGAAATAAGTTCTTTTACAAATGGGGCTGACCGGATTCGACGGGAAAGTGAATTGGTTAGTAAGCATGTCGGGCTATGATGTTACCACCCGTTAAACGGTACTTTATACCTTAGCTGGCAACTATCAATATGCCATGGCTGCCTAATTCTAGGAATTAGAAAGCCTTTGCGCTAAGTGCACGCTCTTCGGAGTTACACAGATTTTCTGGCTTCTGTAGCACGGCGTATCATCCCTAGTCAGGATAGTCAACAGAGCGCTCTGGCTGTTGGCGAAACCCAAAGAGATAAGGTTGCGGTCTGGGTGTGTTGTCCAACCTCCCCACAGCTCGAATAAAACAAATATGGCAACTAAACATGTAGAAAGCTCTCTAATGCTTTGACCGGACGAGGGTTCGATTCCCTCCAGCTCCACTTTCTAAGCCTAAAAGGCAGTTTGCATTGATTTGCAAGCTGCCTTTTTTGTTAAATACTGAGGGGTACAAAAATACTTGAATATTGCAATACTTCTGAAACGTTTATATCTTTGTACAATAAAATTAGAACACATAAATAGTCTTTACACATGATAACAATTACTTTAGATACAAACCAAAGCAGCCACTTGAAAAAATTTATTCGTTTGGCTGAACAATTGAAGGTGTCATTTCAAGTATTGCCTGACGGAGTAGCTTCTGAGGAGGCAGAAGACTACGCTGATTTCATCGCCGCAATAGAATGGAGTAATGCCAAGCAAAGAGGCGAAATTCTAGATGATTCAGAAGAATCTATCAATGATTTTTTAGATGAACTCCAAATAATTGCTAAAACAGCACGACAAAATGAGAATTCAACTATCACCACAATTTAAAAGTGAAGCCAAACGACTAACTAAAAAATTCCCTTCTTTAGCTGACGAAATCCCTGGTTTGTTTAAAAAACTTCAAGAGAATCCTCAAAT
>JANMJN010000402.1:0-2930 GCA_031371355.1 Saprospiraceae bacterium | reverse complement strand
CTCGGCGAAGTCTTAGTCGTTGCGCCCAACTCACCCCAATCAGGCATGGGTCATGCGATTACGATTCACGACCCTTTGCGTTTGCATAAAACTAAAACATTTGGCGAACATATCGAGAGTTACGAATGTTCAGGTACACCTGTTGACTGTGTGAAATTGGCGCATCATGTCGTCGCTAAACGTGATGGACGGACGATTGACCTCTGCATCTCAGGTATCAACCATGGTTCAAATGCGAGTTTGAACATTATATATAGTGGCACTATGTCGGCTGCCATGGAAGCGTCCTTGGAAGGCATTCCTGCTATTGGTTTCTCACTTTTGCATTATTCATGGGATGCCGATTTTGAACCATCAAAGTTTTTTGCACGTCAAATATGCGAGTACATGTTGTCTAATCCTATGGAAAAAACAAAATTGCTGAATGTAAATATCCCAAAATTGCCATTGGCAGACATTAAGGGGCTCAAAGTATGTCGACAAGCCAAAGGTCGTTGGGCTGAAGCTTTTGTTGAAGGTAAAGACCCGTCTGGCAAACCTTATTACTGGATGAGCGGTAAATATGACCTCCTTGACTCTGGCGAAGACCACGATATTTGGGCTTTAGAAAATGGCTACGTCAGCATCGTCCCTTCAAATCATGATTTAACGCATTATGAAGGCATTGAAGAAATGAAAACTATGGAATTTGAGTTAGCTGTTTAATTTTGCGATCTTTTTTTAAGAACATAGATAGAGCAGGTTTTATGGATTTGCTCTAATTTTTTACTCACATTTAATTTAGTAAATATGTCTAAGGTTTTAATAATTGGCGCCGGAGGCGTCGGACAAGTTGTGGTGCATAAATGCGCACAACACCCCCCAGTATTTTCTCAAATTATGCTTGCAAGTCGTACAAAATCGAAATGTGATAAAATTGCACAAGGCGTTGAAAATAAATATGGTGTAAAAATAAAAACGGCTAAAATTGACGCAGAAGATGTACCCGCTTTGGTCAAATTGATACGTCGTTTCAAACCTAAAATGGTTATCAATGTTGCCCTTCCCTATCAGGATTTAACCATCATGGATGCTTGCTTGGAAGCTGGGGTGCATTACCTTGATACCGCGAATTACGAACCGAAAGATGTCGCTAAATTTGAATATTCATGGCAATGGGCATATCAAGACCGTTTCAAAGCGGCTGGTTTAATGGCTGTTTTGGGTTGCGGTTTCGACCCCGGGGTGACGAATATTTATACCGCTTATGCTGCCAAACATCATTTTGATGAAATTCATGAACTCGATATCGTGGATGCCAATGCAGGTTCGCATGGCAAAGCTTTTGCAACCAATTTCAATCCTGAAATCAATATTCGGGAGGTCACTCAAATGGGTAAATACTACGAAAATGGGGAATGGATTGAAATTCCGCCTCATTCCGTTATGAAACCTTTGAATTATCCTGAAATTGGACCCAAAATTTCATACGTTATATACCACGAAGAGTTGGAAAGTTTGGTCAAAAACTTCCCTACACTCAAACGTGCGCGTTTCTGGATGACTTTTGGCGATGAATATTTGACGCATTTACGTGTCATTCAAAATATCGGTATGGCAGGTATTGAACCCATCAACTTTAAAGGTAAAAAGATTGTTCCATTGGAGTTTTTGAAAGCTGTTTTGCCAAATCCAGGCGATTTAGGCGAAAACTATACAGGTTGGACCTCCATCGGTTGCCGTATCAAAGGCATTAAAGGCGGGCAAGAAAAGACCTATTATGTCTATAATAACTGCTCTCATAAAGCCGCCTACGAAGAAACCGGCACACAAGGCGTGAGCTTCACAACGGGCGTTCCGGCGATGATTGGCGCAATGATGATGATGACAGGCGAATGGACAGGCGCAGGCGTTTGGAATGTCGAACAACTCAATCCTGACCCTTTTATGGCAAAACTCAATGAATATGGTTTGCCATGGCACGAGCAACACAATATTGATTTAGAAGTTTAATTTCAGATGATAATGGATAATGGATAATGGATAAATTTTACAATATTATCCATTATCCATTATTCACTATTTAAATTAAAAAACATATGTTTACTGGAATAATAGAAAGTTTAGGAACTATAACAAAAATTGAAAAAGAGGGAACCAATGTTCATTTCACAATTGATTCGTCTATTTCAAAAGATTTAAAAATAGACCAAAGCCTTTCACACAATGGTGTTTGTTTGACCGTTACTGCACAAAACAATGATAGTCATACAGTTACAGCTATTGAAGAAACATTATTAAAAACCAATTTAGGTACATGGGCAGTGGGTGATAAAGTCAATCTCGAAAGAGCCATGGTTGCAGGCGGACGGTTAGACGGACACATGGTTCAAGGGCACGTGGATACGACTGGCGTTTGTATCGGACGTGAAGACCGCGACGGCTCATGGTTTTTTACTTTTCAATACAAACCAACCCCTCAGTATATTTTGGTTGATAAAGGTTCTATCTGCGTCAATGGCGTTAGCTTGACCGTCATTTCGCCATCAGATGATACGTTTTCAGTAGCGATTATACCTTATACTTTTGAAAATACCACTTTTCAAGATATTCAATTAGACTCAATAATCAACCTTGAATTTGATATCATCGGCAAGTACATGGCACGTTATTTTCAGGCGTATCAATCGAAAATGGTTAAGTGAAATGCTAAACGAAAAAGCGACCCCTCAGTAAGAAGTCGCATTTTCGTTATCACATACCTAATTTTACTTATTAATCACATTCTAAACAAAGGACGTTCTGCATTCCAAATGCCGAATGGAATCATCAACAAAATGATAAGTGTAGCTGCCAAAAACCAAAAGAAAGCAGTCCGAAATTTACCTGCGTCACTTACTTGTTTTTTAGCACGAATACTGCCTATTTGAGCGACAATAATACCAATGAGC
>JANMJN010000401.1:0-2891 GCA_031371355.1 Saprospiraceae bacterium | reverse complement strand
AATAGTCAATAAAAAACGTGCTTTTGTTCTGTTTTCTCGTTAAAAAAAAGATTTTACATCTGACAAATTAAAATGAGAATAGTTGTAAAAAATTCACCATCCACCATTCACCATTCGCCATTAATTTAGTGGTTGCTACCGAAGCCCAAAAGGGTTTTTATTCTCGGTGTGTCAACAACACTGACAAGCGTTGAACCTTCTGTACGGCTTTTCGCTTTTGCGGATTTCTTACGCATCAAGTGACGGTGGTAAGCGCCTGCGCGCTTGATTTTACCTGAGCCAGTCACCTTAAAACGCTTCTTCGCGCTCGAATTTGATTTAATTTTAGGCATGATTCAATTGCTTTTAAAAATTGAGGTGCAAAAGTAATATTATTGAGTGAATGACAAAAGGCAAAGGCAATTTTTTTTCAAAAATACCTTTTCCTTTTGTTATTTGGCATTGTTCGTGGCTTTTCTAAACCAATAACCAATAACCAATTCCCCAATAACTATTTAGCTTTTTTCTTAGGTGCGATAAAGACAAACATACGCTTGCCTTCCATTTTAGGTAAGCCTTCGGGCGTGCCGTAATCGTCTAACGCTTGAATAAAACGCAGGAGCAATAATTCGCCACGAGCTGTAAAAGTGATGCCACGTCCTTTAAATTGAACATAAGCCCTTACTTTTGAGCCTTCTTTCAAAAATTCAGTCGCATGACGGACTTTGAAATCAATATCGTGATCGCCCGTTTCAGGAGTGAAACGAATTTCTTTAATGACCGTTTTGGTCGTATTTGCTTTGATTTCCTTTTCTCGCTTCTTTTTTTGATAGAGAAATTTGCTGTAATCAACGATGCGGCAAACAGGGGGAACAGCATTTGGGGTAATTTCGACGAGGTCGAGTCCTGCTTTTTCTGCCCAATCGAGGACATTTTGCGTTTTATAAACGCCTACTTCAATTTTTTCGTTTAGAAATTCACTCAAAGCTTCGAGTGAGTCGCCAACGAGACGGATTTCAGGTACGCGGATGAGTTTGTTAATGCGATGTTCTGCTTCTGGTTCTTTACGCGGAACGTAGGGTCTGTATGACTTAGCCAATAGATTCTTTTTTTGTTAAGAAATAATAATAATTTAGAAAAATTGATTTTCCATTATTTACAAAAACGCTGTTTTGCAAATATTTTGCGAAGTTAAGACAAATTTCAGACCTACTATACTTGCTTCTTTTATTTTTTTTTAAATCATTGAATTGTTGTATTGTTTAGATTGTTGGATTGTCAGTGAATAACAATCCAACAATCCAACAATCTAAACAATACAACAATTCAATTCATTTAGAAATCTGCTGACAAACCCAACACCCAATGCCGTCCTGCTTGCGGAAAATAGCCTGTTAAGTTGTAAACATTATTGCCTTCTGAACGCGCGTAAGGGTCGTCTGGACGTGGGTCATAGCTTGGCGAACTAAAACGGTATGTCCATGCGTTGTTTGCATATTTTTTATCTAAAATATTGTTAACCAATAGTTTAACTGTAATGTTTTTTATTTTATTGAAACTCGTTTTATAATACAGTTGACAATTTGTATAACTGAAAGCAGGTAAAGCAGTATTTGTATTTGAACTGTTGTCAATAAACTGCTGACTGATATGTTTTACTGAGGGGGTCAAAATTAATTCATTTTTTCCTTTTTTCAACAGCGTGAAAACAAATGAAGCATTGGCAATAACATTTGGCGAAAAAGCCAAATCGGTTTTGCCATGATTGACCGTTTTTTGCCCGCCGGTATCCCAATCGTCAATAAATTCAGTGAAATCTTTTATTTTATTTTCTGAAAAACTGGCGTTGCCATTGACCGTTAACCAATCTGATAATGCCCAAACGCCTTCAAATTCGACGCCCCGACGGTAACTTTTAGGCACATTAACGCGAATTTGCTCACCGACATCATTGATATTTCCTGTGACAACTAATTGATTATCGTATTGCATCAAAAACAAATTGCCGCTGAGACTTGCTTTTTGCCAGCGATGTTGTAAGCCTATTTCAACGTCAATCATAGATTCTGCTTTGGGCAAATTCGTTTTTTCAGGGTCAATCAAGTCATTTCTATTGGGCTCACGATGCGCATTGGCGGCACTCGCATAAAAACGTGTACCCATTTTATTTTCAAGAACAAACCCAAATTTAGGATTGAAAAAATCCCATTTTAGGTCGCGCCCAACATTGCGTAGTTTTTTATCAATCCCCGCAGTATTGTAGGCAACGCGGCGATATTGCAAGTCGAGAAAAAGTGAGAAGATGTCATTGACCGCATAATTGACTTTTTCATAAATATTAAAATCTGTTTTACGAGATAGGCTGCGGTAAAATTCTGTAGGCGATTTTGCAAAATTAGCATCTTTTTCTGCCCAAATAATTTGACCAAAATGATGACCATCGTAGCGATTTAAACCGCCTCCTGTAATGGATTCCCACCCGTCTTTTTCAAAACTAGCAGACCAAATACCACCATAGAAATCATTGTCGAGCCATAAACGACGTACCAAATCAGTGGTGTCTTTACGTCCTGGAATATATTTTATGAGTCTTTGTGCATGTTTGAATTCTTCGTAGAAGCCCTTTCCTTTTGTGTAATGCAATGACGCATTAACTTTCCAAAACCTTGAAAATGAATGATTTAGTGTTAATTGTGCATGTGTTTGACCATAATCATCTACTTGATTTTCATAAGGTGACGATGCGCGTTCTGTTCCTGCTGGATTGAAAGTCCGCAACTTTGCATCGTTCATGTATGATTCTGGAATGCCATACCATGATTGATAGGTGCGCTCATTACCCGTCATAATTTTAAGGCGTAATGAGGTGTTTTTCATCAAATAATTGGCAGATAAATACGCTGAACCCAGCT
>JANMJN010000327.1:0-3043 GCA_031371355.1 Saprospiraceae bacterium | reverse complement strand
TACTTAATGGATAATGAATAGTTGATAATGTAAAAAAATATTTGAATTCTAATGGCTCATATTTTGTCGGAAAAAAATAAATTAATAAAGGTTATTCAGCTTAGCGTGCTCATAGGTATGATGCCATCTTTTTTCGCTTGTTATAACCCAAAAACAAAGAAAAAGGATGATACAAAAAATACAATATCGGCTCCTGGTGTTACGTCAAAGCCACCTTCTACTTATTCAGATACACTTTTTATAAAAGAGCCGGCTGCTGTTTTTTTTAGTCCCGATTCTGCTCAGCTTGAGCAATACAAAGCTGTTAATACTCAGATGGTTTTTGAAAGTACCACTCACGAATACTTCTATTTATTTAAAACGGCGATGTCGGTACTCAAAAGGAATTGGGCTAAAATACAAATCATTGAAACGTCGAAAGCAAGGTATCTTCAATTCATCAAATCGGATGGTACTTCATCCTGTATCGACTTAAATATAAAAAATGACATCAGTGGTTTATACGTGTTTGATACAAAAAGCAATCCTCAACTGGTAGATATGATGAATATCGAAACAGAATTAGAGCAATATTTCAAAAAATGAAAGCCAATAAAAACCTGATTTATGGAAAATGATTTGATTGTCCAAATGGCTAAGCTGGAACTCCTTGTCTTTTTTTCAGGATATGCGCTCATTTTTGCCATAATCTCTCTATTAACTGATATCAAAAGCCTTAAACCCACTTCACTGATTGTCCGATTGTATCGGTTACTGCCTTTAAGCTATGCTTTCGTTGGTGCATTATTTCTTGGGTTTGTGTTAAAAAGTGGGTACGAAAATGCCCAATTCAGTCAAGTCACCCATTTATTCGATGTATCACCCTTGCAAATAATTGGACTGTTGTCTCTATTGTTTTTTATACCTGTATTCAGAAAACTGCCGATACTGAGTTTGCTGCATAGCCTGATATTTTTTTTCTTAATCTTGAAAGACTTAGTGCTTTACTTGAAAGAAGCAATCAATACAGAAGTTATAAAAAATGATCTGAATATTCTTTTAATCAGCATTTCATTAAATGGCTGTACGCTGGGTGTAGTCTATTTATTGTTAGTTTTTAGAAGTTGGATTCTTGGAAACATTAACGATGGACAAGCTTTAAAAAATAAAAAATGATTCCCGTCAAGGTGATAATACTTGCACTTTTTTTTTTGACATTAAAAGTTAATGGGCATAAAAAAACGGATAAAATACTGAGGGGGTCTTTTGCAATGGTTATCAATAAGTTATACTTTTTTTCAAAGTATTTTCTGACTTGGTTTGAACGAATACATAAAATATCAAATGGCATAGATGACCTAAATCATCTAAAGAGAGAATGGAAGTCAACTGCAATGTTTTTAAGCATTTATACTTTTGTTCTGTGATTAAACATTATTCATTAATTATTAATTAAATTGAAAGATTATGAAACTTATTAAGCAAATATTAATGTCTTTATTAGTTGTTTATACTGGCATGCTTTATATCATTAGTTGTACTAAAGATAATGCGATATTGCCACTCCCTGCAAACAACAATCCAATCATCAAGCGCGATAGTGCTACTATGCTCCCAGGTGCTGTGACAGCTGGCAATAAAGAAGAATGGAAATTAGACAAAGCACACTCAAGTGTACTATGGCAGGGTAATTATATAGGCGCAGCGGGATTACTCACTGGTCGTTTTAATCAATTTGGCATGCACGAAGTAGTAACTGCTGAAATGACAAATTACGGGGTAAGCGGTCAGCCTGTAAAGGATAATAACTGGGCTTTCTATGAAAAAGATCCGACAAAAACCTTTTTTAACGGGTATGTTCAGATAAATACATCCAATACGGGAGAGCCAGGAAGAGATACGGGGTGTAACATATCAACCTTGGGTACTATTAAGGTTGTTCCAAGTACTCAAAACTTAACCGTTACAAATCTTGCTACCATTAAAACGACTAAAGTTGAATTTGACGCCTTGAGTTCAGATTACATCGTCACTCTCAATTTGTCTTGGCAAGGTAAACTGGGCGCGCCGTTGACTAAATCATTGGTCGGTCGTTTAAAATATATCAAAAGAGCAACAGTTACAGCTGCCGTACCTTATGATGTGTTTGGTTTACAATTGACCTTTCAGTTCAATTGTCGAGATTTCGGTATCGTCAGTACCAGTGTATCCGATAAAATTGAAATTGAGTGCAATATGAATTTCAACAATAAATAATTAACTTAAAAAATATTGTTATGAAACATAAATTAAGATATGTAGGTCTAATATTCATATTTGGATTCATTTTAGGCGGTTGTTATAAAGATGTTATTCTTCCTGAAGCCGTCGTCGATCCAGAAGGACCTCCTCAACAAGTTAGTTTCAATACAGAGCTTGCACCTTTGTTCGCAGCAAATTGTACTGCAGCAGGATGTCACGATGTGGGTGCTCATAAACCCACATTGTTCAAGGAAAACTCTTATCAATCACTCGTCAATGGTGGTTTTATCAATACTTCTTTGCCAAAACAAAGTAGATTGTACACCATGATAAATGGTGAAATGAAGGAGTATATTCCGAAAGCCGTAGATCGTCAGAAAGTATATGACTGGATTAGAAATGGCGCACCAAATAATTAACAGACTTAAAATCAAATAAGATGAAACTCACAATTAATAAAATAAAAAAATCGCTGGTGTCTGCTGTTCTATTACTGGGTTGTCTGCTTATGATAAATCCAAATGCCAATGCGCAAGAGAGTAGAGATAGTATGAATGCACCGGTTAAAGTAAAACCAGTAAAAAATACATTTCCAGGTGTGTGGATTATTGACAATCAGACCGTTATGGTGCCTGTTAAAGGTACTATGGAAATGGATATTCAACATCGGTTTGGGACTGTCACTAAAGGTTATCAAACTTTCTGGGGTTTATTTGCACCTTCCAATATTCGACTTGGATTTAGCTATGCACCGATAAGCCGATTGAATCTTGGATTCGGTATAACTAAGAGTAATATGTTGTGGGATGTCAGTGCAAAATAT
>JANMJN010000298.1:0-1545 GCA_031371355.1 Saprospiraceae bacterium | reverse complement strand
AATCGCTCTTTTGTCCCATTCCCCAATTTCGTTGGTATAGACCTTTGAAAAGTCCAATTTGCCATTTTTATCCAAATTTACTGAGGGGTGTGGATAATCCATCACAGAAGCCCGGTCATTGAAACTTGATGCATAATTGTGCATCAAACCCAGCGTATGACCGACTTCATGCGCGGCTAATTGTCGCAAACGTTGCAAAGCGGCTATTTTCATGGTTTCATTAGCGGGTTTACCTGTTTCATAAGGCGCAATCAAGCCTGTGAAAATCAAAAAGTCTTGACGTACACGCAAAGAACCGAGCGTTACTTGCCCTTTGATAATCTCTCCTGTACGTGGGTCTGTTATCGATGCGCCATAACTCCAACCGCGTGTGGAACGATGCACCCAATTGATCATATTGTAGCGAATATCCATGGCATCAGCAGAATCGGGCAGCACTTCTACGCGAAAAGCATTTTTAAAACCTGCGGCTTCATAGGCTTGATTCCACCAACGCGCACCGTCTAAAAGAGCCGAGCGAATCGGTTCAGGCGTACCATTGTCCAAATAATAAACGATGGGTTTTACGGGTTCAGACAGCCCATATACTGAGGGGTTCTTTTTTTGCAAACGATGCCGATTAATAAAAATCTTTTCAATCGGTTCAGAAATCGGACTTGAATAATCAAAGAAAGACATGCCATTGTAGCCGCTTCTGATGTCATAACGCCTTGGTTTATAATCACTATCGGGTAATTGCACAAATGAGTGGTGCATCCTTACCGTCAACGCTTCTACAGAGGGAGCAACAGATTGAACAAAACGCCCTGCATCGTCGCCTCCTGTAAAGGTCAAAATGGCTTCAAACTCCGAGTTTTGAGGGAAATTACGGGTGTTGGGCAAGTATATAGCAGAACGAGGTTCATCCAATTTATAAGTGCCTTGCTTCATGTTTTTTAAACGGTTGGCTACACCGTGTGCATCGCGTAAAAAAAATGCGGTGGCATCAACAAGGACTTTCCCACCCTCCTCTTCATCAGCCGTAAAGCTCCAAAGAATGGATTGGGCGAAGGATTCACGCACCGCCCTTGCTTCATTTTTATCATTTGATAAAGCTCGATAATCGTAATTAGGTTGTGTTAACAACACTTTTTTACCTATTTTTTGAAAATAAACAATGCGCGTGCTGCCTGTTTGACCGCGATCCAAACCAATATCGTTTGAACCCAAACCAGCTGGCAAAGAGTTGGCGTACAAGAACTCTTGGTCGAATTTGTCGATGAGGAGATAGATTTTGCCATTGGTCGCATCCCACCAATAGTTGAAATAGCCGTTATAAGCTTTCCAGTTTTTGGTTTTTTCAGTGACTTTAGATTGGCTGTTTGCTGTTAGGCTTAGGCTAATAAAGAGGAGGAAAAGTAATTTTTTCATGATGAATTGGACTTGATTTTAGTTTTTGGTAAAAATACAAGGCGTGTCCGACTTTATGTGTTGGACACGCCTTTTTTATTGAAAAATAAGGGTTTTTACTGAAGGAGTCAATTTATTTCAACAAAATCATAGTAT
>JANMJN010000277.1:0-1568 GCA_031371355.1 Saprospiraceae bacterium | reverse complement strand
ATAACGACACGTCCCGACAATTCATTAAGTAGTCCCGTTTTTACAGCCACATCTGTCGTGGTATCTATTTGATTTTGGATGGCATCAACGTTTTTCAGAAGCACCGCACCAAACAAGAGGTTGGCGGCGATACCCGCTAATTTGTTGCAAATACCGACAATGCTAATACGAGTTGCAGCAGATTCAATGGGTCCAATGACACTCAAATAAGGATTTGAAGCGGTTTGCAATAAGGCTAATCCCATACCTTGAATAAACAAACCTGTTAAAAACATCGGATAACTGCGTGCTTCTGCGGCTGGTATAAAAACCAAACAACCAACCGACATGATGCTTAAACCGATAGCCATTCCGTTTTTTGTACCTAATTTTTGTAAAATCCAAGAAGAGGGTAGGGCTAAAAAAAAGTAAGCAGCAAAGAAGGCTGTTGCTACAAAAAAAGACTGTTGGTCACTCAACTCACACGACTTTTTGAGGAATGGAATCAGGATGCCATTGAGCCAAGTGATGAAGCCAAAAACGGCAAACAACATGCCGATAATGCCTAATTGGTAATAATAGTTTGATGATGATTTGGTCGTCATTTTGTTTTGATTTTCAATAAGTTAGGAAATGATTGGAATAATGTTATAAAATTAATTTTTCGGTATAACTAAAATAATACTCGTCCCCGAGGCTGACGTGAATGAAACCCGCTTTATTCCGTTCACAAGCCTCTTGTATCAATTCAGAGGCTATTTTTACATTTTCTGTATCTAAATGACTGAATGGTTCATCGAGTAAAATCATGTCAAAAGGTTGAGCAAGCCCCCTTAGTATCGCCACTCTTTGTCTTTGTCCATAACTCAATGTCTCGCATTTTTTTTCTAAAAAATCATAAATGCCTAACCGTTTTGCTGCATTTTCATAATCAAAATGCCTGCCCTCTGTACTCAGTCCTTTTGTTAAGCTTTGTTTTAGTTCAATATTTTCCCTTGCGGTCAAATTTAGGAAAAGTCGTAGGTCTTGAAAGATAATCGCTAACTTTTTTTGTCGCAGTGTCGCCCAATCGTCCACATTAAAGGTTTTGATGTTTTTTTTATCTAAAAAAATATCGCCATCATAGTCGTTGCGCAAGCCATAAATCAAGTGAATGAGTGTTGATTTTCCTTTGCCCGATGGTGCAGTCACAAGGTAGTTTTTATTTAAAAAAAATGACCCCTCAGTATTGAATACTTGAGAAGTCGGATTCAGCCCATTTTCGATAAGCGGTAAAGGCTTGACATTTTTTAGTTCAATCATATACGAAGAGAAATTTTGACAAACATAAGAAAGGATTGGGGATTCACAAGTATAGTAGATGAAAAAGGGGCTATGTTTTTGTTTTTTTTTGCAAAAAATCAAAACATAGCCCCTTTTTTATCTACTATACCTTTAGTCCTTATTTTTGGACTGTTGACTACTTATATCTCCTGTTTGCCCATCTCTTTTGGTTCGGCTTTCATTTTGGCTTTCTCTGATTTATTCTTCAAATACCAACGATTTGCAGCTTTCATCAAAGATTTCAAGCTGTTTTCGTTGGTATCTTT
>JANMJN010000238.1:0-2188 GCA_031371355.1 Saprospiraceae bacterium | reverse complement strand
GCGTTGCGGGCCGTGCTCGCGCCCGCCGAAACAAATTATCTGTTTTTTGTTGCGCATCCAATCCTCGCCAGAGGCTTGTTGCACGTTGGCTTTCATCTGCATACTGAGGGGTGTCGCAATGTCTTTAACGCGGAGGTCGTAAGTAGGTATCCAACCAGCATATGGCACGACATAACTGAGGTTGAACGTTGCAGAAGTCGTTGTTTTGGCATCTACAACGACGATAATTTCGCTTGTAATCGTATTTTTATGGGCATTCATCTCTTGTAGTTGTGCTGAAACACGCCCGATATTCAATTTGAGTTTTGACAAGTCTTTTTGGATGTCAAATTTTTTATTTAAAATTTCAGATAATCTAACTCTTTGATAATCAGCTGTTTGTTTGAGGTCTTCCAATTTCAGCGTCGTATTAGACACCCCGAGCAGTTGAACTTGATTGCGTTGCAAAAAGGTTTCCTCTTGTTGCAAAACAGAGAGTTTATTGTTCTCCATTGAAACACGGTCTTGCAACACTTCGAGTTGTTCTTGAAGGTCTGCAATAGTATCCTGTTTTGTTGCAGATTCCAAAAAATTAGTGCGCGTTGTGACGGAAAGGACGGTGAAATCACCTTCGCCATGCACTTGAACGCTTCGCGTGTCGAGGTTCGGCGTTAAGCCTTTAAAAACCAATTCTGTCTTACCGATACTGAGGGGGGTATTTGCGGTACGCGTCACCTGTGCGCCTGTGAAAAAAACAGTGACACGTTCTATGTTCGCGTTCAATATTTTAGGTTGCGCCCATAAAAAGTGACCTAATAAAGACAGTGTGATGAGGAAGTTTATTCTCTTCATTATGCTTTGATATTTAATTTTTTACAAAATTAGAAAATACTTTGAGAAAGAGGAAGTATGTATGATGAAGTATGAATTTTCATAATTGCACTATAACCTAATCACATTTCTCAACGTGATGGAATAAAAAAACTGTGGGAGTAAGTCAACGCAGATTTTTAAGTATTTGATTGACAGTGGTTTATATTTTGTGCATTTATTTTTGTTTTAAAAGTGAAATTATTTTTAAAAAATGTTTTAAAATATTTGACAATTTAAACCAAATTGTTTTATCTTTGTCTCAACATCAGAGGGCAAGCAGATGCTTTTTTTTTGAACTATTAACATATCAAGGAGCGTCATGAATAATTTAACACACCTATTTAAATGCTTCACGGCTTATTGTCGTGAACATTGGTTCAAGCTCAGTTTACTGACGTTAATACTCGTTTTTTTATATAAAAAAGAATTAAGCGTCAATCTAAAAATTGGCTCAAAAGAACCTAAAAAAGAAATTAAGGACAACAAAATTACAATCGCCACGAACAACCCTATCGAAGAGATACCCCTCAGTATCTTCGGTTCGGGGGGCACTTTTCGCCGAAAAACGGAAGAAATGCCTGCCATTGAAGAAGCGACTAAGATAACCTATTTGAAAAGATTTGCTCAAGTAGCTGTTGCTGAACGCCGGAAATTTGGGATTCCTGCGAGCCTTATATTAGCAAATGCTTTAAGACAAAGCTATGCGGGACAACGCGACTTTTCAACACGTTCTAATAACCATTTTGGTTTGCCTTGCACGGTTGATTGGGTAGGAGCGGGTGACAAATATGGTGACGAATGTATGCGCCGATATGAGAGTGCCTGGGCAAGTTTTCGCGACCACAGCGTTGTTTTAAACTCTAGAAAATTCGCTAATTTGAAACAATTTGGCGATAAGGATTACAAGGCTTGGGCAAAGGGATTGCAAGAGAATGGTTATCCTTCAAATAGTGCGCACTTAGCTGATGATTTGATAAATATTATTGAAACCTATCGGCTCTATCAGCTTGATAAAATGTAGGTTGGTTATTGGTTATTGGGGATTGGTTATTAGGGATTAGTGAGACTACCAATTCCTAATAACCAAACCCCAATAACCAATCCCCAACAAAGATATATTGATTTGTTCTGGGAATTAATAAATTTGCTGTTTTTTTGATGAGGGGCTGCGGTGGAGCAGCCCTTTTTTTATGTATTGAAATATCGAATAATGATTAACGAATTTTGAATATCGAAGAGCTTATTGATGATAAACGATACAATGACAGCTATTTTTTTCGGAAAGTCTTTTTTCTTTGTCCTTTTCTCAAATCATTCCATTTTGATAATTGAGTAT
>JANMJN010000209.1:0-9711 GCA_031371355.1 Saprospiraceae bacterium | reverse complement strand
TTGTCCAGCGGCTTGATAGATGTCCACACTGAGAGGTAGGTCGAAAATAGCAGGCGTGCCGTCTTTCATTTCCTGTTTTTGCTCAACAGTCATGGTCACTTTTTTCTCCGTTTCGTCGTAAGCATAACTGATGTCAAGCTTAGGATGTCCCGACGCATAGTACCATTGGTTGAAAAACCAGTTTAAGTCTTGACCACTGACTTCTTCCAAAGCCAAACGCAATTGATGCGATTCGCCTGTTTTGAATTGATTTTCTGTCAAATATTTTTGCAAACCTGCGAAGAAAGCATCGTCGCCCATATAGTTGCGCAACATGTGCAAAATACCACCACCTTTATTATAGGAGTGCGCATCAAACATTGCTTCACGGTTAGTAAATTTGAAATCAACCAAATTATGAACATTTTGCTCTGCTTGACCAAAATAACCATCCATCGCTTCGCGGCGGTGGTAGTCACCAGCATCCATACCATATTTATGTTCCAACCAAAGTCCTTCTGAAAAATCTGCAAATGACTCATTTACAGTCAAATTCGACCAGCTTTCAGCCGTTACGAGGTCGCCAAACCAATGGTGGAACATTTCATGCGCCACGACAATTTCGTTGTAATCTTTGTCAATCAACTCACGTTCTGTACCGTTCATAAACTCGCCATAGATGATAGCCGTTGTGTTTTCCATGGCACCAGAAACATAGTCACGTACAGTGATATGAGCTAATTTCTGCCAAGGGTATTTAACACCCAACCGTTCAGAGTAAAATGTGAGAATTTCAGGTACATTTTTATAAATCGTCTTCGCATACTTTTCGTATTGCGGTTCGACATAATACATAATGTCTTTACCTTGCCACTTTTCTGTGACAACAGCAAATTCACCTGCTGCCATCATCACCAAATAAGGTGCATGCGGCATATCCATTAGCCAATGGTCGGTGCGCGAGCCGTCTGCATTTTTCTTAGAATCTTTCAACAAACCATTGCTCAAAGTCTTGAATTTATCTTCAACCGTGATATAGATTTCACTCGTCATTTTTTCGTTGGGCTTGTCGAAAGTTGGAAACCAACGGCTGTTCGATTCTGTTTCGCCTTGCGTCCAAATTTGTCTCGGCTTATCTGGTTCGCTTTCATCAGGGTTGATGAAAAACAGACCTTTGTCGCTTGTTATAGCTGCCGAACCACCTACTTCACCCTCGTTGGGTTTCGCCGTATATTCGATATAGAGCGTAAACTTGTCGTTGCGAGTAATGGTTTTGCCCAAATCAATAACCACTTGTTGCCCATCATAAGTATATTTCAAGGGCGCGGAAGCATTTTCAAAGGAAATTTTTTGAAAATCGAAGTTCTTAGCGTCCAACGTCATCGAGGTTTGTGGATAAAAATAAGGCTTTGCCGTAATCCATGCCTTGCCCAAAACGTGTTGTTTTTTGTAATCAAACCGCACATCGAGTTTAGTATGTATAATATCGTTTGTTAATGTGGTTGTTGCACGATAAACAGGTAGTGTGTCAGGAATAGTTTCAGGTTTCATTGCACCATCTGCCATTTCTTCGACAGTTGTATCTACTTCTACCTTAATGTCATCTGCTTTGACCACGTCTCTTGGTGTTGATACTGAGGGGGTCTCTTTTGTCATATCAGTGGTTTTCATAGTGCCTTTTGAGGCAGTACAAGCAGCGATGAACAGGAGCACTAAACTGAGTGCAGCCAATTGTTTTTTCATTATTAAAACGTTTTATTATGAATTATGAATGTTGGGCTTTGAAATAAGAGTACTAAATTATGCGGTATGGAATAAGGAATATTAATCATTGATTATCAATGCCGTTGTATGATATTGATAATCAATGATTTAGTTTTTTTGTATTTCATTATTTATACTTCACTACAGGCACTTATTTTAATGCTTAGAAGTAGGCGTATCAGGTATCGGCGTAGCTGCCATAGGTAGCAATTGACCCTTTGCAGGTAACGCTTTTTTAATATATTGTTTCGCCTCTATAGGCTGCATATCCGATTCTTTCAACTCACCTTTTTGTGGTTTCGCAGGCGTTTCAGGTGGTTGAGGCGTTGCGACAGTCGCCACACTGCTTTTTGAAGTATCACAAGCAGTCACGATGAGCATTGCCAAGAGGCTGAATGTTATAAGTATTTTTTTCATGATTGAAATGACAATTTGATGATAAAAATGATGCATGATTCGATATTCGTTATTGAGATATTTCCGAATACCCACAAATGTAAAGCGATAAATTGAACGTACTGCAATTTTATACGTATAAAACGTTGAATTTGCCCCCCTCAGTATAGCTTATGGTGCAGCCTATATCTTTTTTAGAGACAGTTGACAAGAAACTGACCAATAATTCATCAAAATATGACATTTTCTGAAAGTCTTTCCAACCTAAAAAGTTAACTTTGCGCCGCAAAATGACATTTATTTAATAATGAATTATAAATAAGAAATGAAGAATTTATATCCCCCCTCAGTATTAAGCATCATTTTTTATTCATGATTCATCATTTTCAGATTTAGAAATCAATTAGTTTCAACATAAAAAATCATCTCGAATGAAACGCGACACGCTCGTTCCGCAACTTATCCAACGCGAACTCGAACGCCAACGTAAAGGCATCGAACTCATCGCTTCAGAAAACTTTACCAGTCAAGCTGTTATAGATGCTATGGGCAGCTGTTTAACGAACAAATACGCCGAAGGCTACCCGGGCAAACGTTATTATGGCGGTTGCGATGTGGTGGATGAAATCGAACAATTGGCGATTGACCGTTTGAAAGAATTGTTTGGCGCAGCTTATGCCAATGTGCAGCCGCATTCGGGCGCACAAGCCAATGCAGCCGTTTTCCTTGCTTGTTTGAAGCCAGGGGATACGATTTTGGGCTTCAATTTGTCTCATGGTGGTCACCTATCACATGGTTCTCCAGTCAATTTTTCAGGCAAACACTTCCGTCCTACTTTTTATGGCGTAGAAGAAGCGACTGGTTTGATTGATATGGATAAAGTAGAAGCAATGGCTCTCGCTGAAAAACCAAAACTCATCGTTTGCGGTGCTTCGGCTTATGCACGTGAATGGGATTATGCCCGTTTCCGCGACATTGCGGACAAGGTAGGTGCTTTATTATTGGCAGATATTGCACATCCTGCGGGTTTGATTGCAGCAGGTTTGCTCAATTCACCCATGCAACACTGCCATATTGTAACGTCCACAACCCACAAAACACTGAGGGGTCCTCGTGGCGGCATTATTATGATGGGCAATAATTTTGATAATCCATTTGGTCGCAAAACAGCGAAAGGCAATACGATAAAGATGTCGTCTATTCTGGATTCAGGTGTTTTCCCAGGTATGCAAGGCGGTCCTTTGGAGCATGTGATTGCTGCAAAAGCGATTGCTTTCCACGAATGTTTGCAACCTGAATTTAAGATTTATGGTCAACAAGTGATCAAAAACGCACAAGCTATGGCGAATGCGTTTGTCGCAAAAGGTTACAATATTATCAGTGGAGGAACAGATAATCACTTGATGCTCATTGACTTACGCAATAAAAATGTCACAGGTAAGCAAGTTCAAGAAACACTTGAAGCCGCAGATATTACACTCAATAAAAACGCTGTGCCGTTTGACACACAGTCGCCTATGATTACATCGGGTATACGCGTTGGTACACCTGCCATCACGACACGAGGCTTCAGTGAATCTGATTGTGTTCAGGTTGTTGAATGGATTGACCAAATCATAGAAAACATTGGAAATGAAGCAGTTGTGGCTCATGTACGCGATGAAGTCAATGCTTTCATGGAGCGTTTTCCACTCTATGAAGAGTCATTTGTCAATTAGTCATTAGTGGATTCGTCATGGTCATTCGTCTAAATTTACTCCAGACGAATGACCAAATGACTTAATGACGAATGGCTAAAAAATTTTTGCAACTTTTTAATTTTTTGTTTGTATTTTAAAGGCGGATTTTTTCGTTACAAAATCAAAAACAAAATGAGCATGATGAAGATAATCACAGTGGAATTTCCTTTCCAACTCTTCCACGCAGGACGTTATATTGATGTCATTATCAACGGCAGACCCGTCGGCAGTGTCTTAAATGGCGGCAAACAAAAATTTGTCATTGCATCCGAAGATGTCGCTGTTGAAGCACGTTATTCTATTTATCGGACAGAACCTATTAAGTTGAGTTTATCGGATAGGCAAGCGGCACAACTGCGCGTGGGCACTTTTAGATCAAATATGCAGGCTATTTTGACGGTTGCATTTGGGGGCGCATTGTGTTGGTTTCGGGATTCAGTCAATGTTTACCTCGGCGTGGCGGTCATTGCTTATATGGCATATATGGTTTATTTTTCAATTATTAATAAAAAGCGATATTTGTTTGTCAAAGAGGTCGAAGATTCTGTAATTTCATAATTTCAGAATGCACATTCATAATTTTGCTATTAAAAATGTGTTATGGAATTAAAAAATCTCGTCGTACCTTTGCGTGCTTCTGCCAAAACAAGACGAGATGAAAAGCCTACAAGACAAAATATTCGACGAAGAGTTTCTGCCACATGCAGATGCATTAGCGAACTTTGCTTACTATTTGACTCAAGACGAAGACGATGTTGACGACTTGGTTCAAGATACTTTTTTTAAAGCCTATAAAGCGGCGGCTCAATATCAAGCGGGAACTAATTCGAAGGCTTGGTTGTTTAAAATAATGAAGCATACGTTCATTAATGAATATAAACGCAGAAAGCGGCGCGGGCAAAAAGTAACGTATGAAGAAATAGTAACATTCCACGACGAAGAAGACTCACCATTGACCTCTTTTACTGATTTACGTACCGAGCTTTTTAATGATATGATGGGTGACGAGGTCATGACCGCAATAAATGAACTACCACGTGATTATCGAACTATTATGATTTTGTGCTATGTTGAAGAGTTTCAATACGAAGAATTAGCAGCTATTTTCGATATACCTATAGGCACTGTTCGCTCTCGTTTGTCTCGTGCACGAGGTCTATTGAAAGATAAATTGAAGAAATACGCAAAGGAAATGGGGTATGATAATTCAAAAATTCAAGGATTGCAAAATTTAAACAAGTAAATGTTTTGAAATTTTAGGATTTTAGATTTTAGAATCATTAAACATACAGTCATCATAAAACCATATTGTAGAATCACTGGTCAGCGATAAAAATACAGCATGTTGCTATCCAGTACAAATCAACCAACCAATGAGAGAGAATCAACAATTGAATGACGACGTATTACAGCGCGTTAATCTGTATCTTGACGGTGCAATGACGCAGGAAGCTGCCTCTAATTTCCGTTCGGAAATGAATCACAACCCAGCTGTCAGCGAAGCCCTCAATCACGAACAGTCGTTCCGCGACCTCCTCAGAAACAGTGTTCATCGGCGTAAAGCGTCTCCAAGTCTTATCCAAAATATTAAAGATAAGATCCGGACAGCTCCACACTGAATGCGGTGAACACAGCAAATTTTTCCCAACGAATATATGTAAGCAAGAACAAAAACCGCATAAGTTTTTGTTAAAACAAACAAGTTATAGATTACTATTCACACTTTCCAAACAAAAGGCTTGCCTCAACTTATTGTGAGACAAGCCTTTTTCTTTTTTCAAAAACCAAAAGACTACCTTTGACGTTTTAAACATACCCCCTCAGTATTTCTCCAAGTTTTGAGTTTTGAATAACTCAAAACCCGAAACTTAAAAACTCAAAACTCAAATCGTATGCGTGGTTCAATGCGGATAGCTAAAATTTTCGGTATTCCCGTCCAAGTCCATTGGTCTTTTACCTTACTGTTTTTATTCGTTATTTATGTCGGTAAATCACGAGATGCCAGTTGGTCCAATATTGCCATGTTTGGGCTTTTTATCATCGCTTTGTTTACATGTGTTTTGTTGCACGAATTTGGTCATGCCCTGTCAGCGCGATACTATGGTGTTCAAACCAAAGACATCACTATTTTACCCATTGGTGGTGTTGCTCGATTGGACAGACTGCCCGAAAAACCCTTTCAAGAGTTTGTTGTTGCCATTGCAGGTCCTGCGGTTAATGTGGTCATCTACGCCCTTCTTGCCGCATTTTTGTACTTTTCTCATGCGCTTCAATTCTCTTTTAATGAATTATTAGCAGACGATTCCAACGAAATGATTGTTGACCCTGTCATTGGCTTTTTAGCGACACTGATGCAAGCTAATTTAATGCTCGTTGTGTTCAATATGATTCCAGCTTTTCCGATGGACGGGGGTCGTGTGTTACGGGCATTGTTATCTATGCCTTTTGGTCGTGTTAGAGCTACCAGAATAGCGGCTTTTTTAGGACAAGTTATTGCTGTCGGCTTCTTAATTTTTGCACTTTTGCCCGCTATTATTGGTTTTTTACCTAAAAATGAGACATTTGAGGCTTTGCATGATTGGGTTGATTGGTCTTTTCAACCTGTATTAATGCTCATTTCAGGTTTTGTTTTTTACGCTGCGCGAACCGAATATAAGCAAGTGAAAATAGAGGGACGTTTGACGCAATTTAAAGTTCCCGAAATGATGCGGACAACCTTTACGCCGCTTCAATCCTCTGAACCGATTTATACAGCCATTCAAGAATTGACAAAAGGTAAAGAACTGAATTTTTTAGTCTTTGATAGCGACAATATACTGAGGGGGGTACTTCAAGAAGCAGACATCATAGACGCGATGAAAAACCACCATTACGATGCGCTCATTTCAACTTATTCGACTTATGATTTTGAAAAAACAAGCCTCGACGAGACCTTAAAAGAAGTGTATGAAAAAATGCTCCGAACGGGACAATATATTCTGCCTGTATTGGGCGGTAGTAAAAAGATATTGACGATTAACGGAGAAACGTTAGAAGACCAACCAGAAGTACTGGGCGTTATAGATTTACCTGTACTTGAGGCGTTGATGAATAAAGAAAGCTGAAATGAAAATCACGCTTCTATTTCGAGAGCCGCCCGGCGTAAAGCAGAATGAGGTTGTATGTTGTCAATAAACTGAATGGTCTCATCAAGGCTTTGACAGACATGTACATTAGAAGCTAATTCGAGATCCTTCGAAATAGCTTGATAGCCAGAAAAAATAATTTGACAATCGGAAAACAAAGAAGAAAGGTTGCTGATGTATTGTTGAATAGACAATTTCAAGAGCGGTTCATTAATAAGGGTGAAAACATAATCTGGTTTACGAATGGTATAAGCATCGTACAAGTCTTCACAACTCACGTCACAACCCAAATAAACGACTTGATGCCGACGGGTTTTGAGTAAAAAATACATGAACAGCAAACTTAATTCCTGTCGTTCACCTTCGGGTAGATAAATCATAAACCTTTTAGCATCTTTTTCACGAGGCGACACAATCGGTTCATTATCAATGGCTGCAATAACTTTTTGACGTAAAAGGTTGCTCATAAAATGCTCCTGAACGGGATTGACAGAGCCAGTCAACCACAGCAAACTTAAACGTTCGAGGAAAGGATAAATGACTTTCATCATCGTACATTCAAAACCAATTTTTTCGATATTGGTCGTCAAAATGTGGTCGAACTTATATTCATCCATCTCTATCATCGCAATCGTCAATGTATCGAGTTGTGTATCATATTCGAGAGTACAATCTGAAATGGCTGATGCTTGTTCTGAAATCTCCTTAAATGATAAGGTTGCTATCTTCGATATTTTAACGCCTTGACGATTGAGTAAGGCAATATTAATGAGGTGTTTGAGATCCGCATCACAGTAGTAACGAATGTTCGTTTTCGTCCTTTTAGGTTCTATAAGGCTATAGCGCTGCTCCCATATCCGTATGGTGTGCGCTTTGATACCTGTTAGTTTTTCTAAATCTTTGATAGAATAGACAGCCACTTTGACGAAAATTTTGACGAAAATTGTTAAATACTCACCAATTTTGTCGGTTATATAAAGGAGTAAAATAAAAAAATTGCGTTTTTGTTTAAAAAAAAAACAAAATACCATTCATTGGAATAACCTAAAAATGAAAAGAAAGACAATCATTGTCCTTATTACTTGTTCCTCTGAATAGATATAGAGTCCTAAAAGTTGTAACAATATGGTCATAAGAAAGTTTAAAATGATATAATTTTAGGGTATCAATTATTTTCCCAATTTATTTGTAACCGACAAATGAAAAAAATCTCTATTTTTAACCTTCGTTTTTATGGGAAGCGTTTTATCGTTGATTGCAACGCTCTGCCCCCCTCAGTATAAACTTAAAATATTAGGGTAAAACATAGAGAAAAAGGAGATTGTCAGACTTTCAAGACTCAAACACGATTTTCCTGCTCTGTTAAATTGCCTATACAAACTTTGTTTTTTAGAACATTTAAAAATATGTCTATGAAATTGACAAATACGCTATTTATGAAATGGCTTTTTGCAGCCGCTATGTTGCTGCTCACAACCATACAACTTTCAGCCCAAGATAGTTGTACCTTCACATTAAGGATTTATGATCGTTTTGGCGATAGTTGGGATGACTCTCAGGTTTATCTTAAACTGGGTAACAACGCTGAACGCGCCTATACACACGATGGTACAACATTCAATGCAGCAGACAGTATCCGTTTATTCCAAATTCGCGTTCGTCCAGGCGATTCTATCGTTATTCGTTACGTCGCTATGGGTACATATCAAAATGAAATCAAATACGCCTTGTTTAACAATGCTGGCGACCTCGTTTTTGGCGACGGATTGACACCTAAAGCAGGTATTGTTTTCAGAGGTATTGTCAGATGTGTCAATTGTGGGACAGCTATCAATGCCCGTATTTCAGCAATCAGAAGTGCTAATGCAACGCTTACTTGGAGCCCCACTATACGCGGCACCCAACCGACTTATCTCGTCGAATGGGACACCGCAGGTTTCCTATATGGTCGTGGACGTAACAAGTTCAGAACGACCGATACCTTTGGTATTATGACTAATTTGACGGAAACGACGAATTATGCGGCATATATTCAGACGCTTTGTATTGGCAATGATTCAAGTGCTATCATTGGTCCTTTAAATTTCAAGACGGATACCGCAACCAATGTCGGTATCATTGCGATTCACAACCCGGTCAGTAGTTGTAACTTAAGCGTTGATAGTATTCGGATTATTATGAAGAATTTTGCAGGTGCGCCGCAACAGCTCATACCGTTTAAAGCAAGCGTCAATGGGCAATTGCTCAATATTCCTTTCCCCGCAGATGGTTTGTTTACGGGTGTTTTGTCAAAAGACAGTACAACAACTTTAACATTTAAAACGCCCTTCGACTTTTCGACTCCAGGCGAATACAACATTGCTGCTTGGACGGAACTTTCAGGTGACAAAAATGTAAAGAATGACACCTTCCGAATCATAGTGGTTCGCCCACGTTTGGTAACGCAATTCCCTTACATTCAAAACTTTGAAAACGGTAAAGACACATGGTCTGTACTCGATACGACACCGACTAAAAATTCGACGTGGGAGTTTGGTACGCCGCGTTACCGCTATATTCAAGGCGCGGCAAGTGGTACAAACTGTTGGACAACTGCAAAAGATACAGCTTACAATAATAACGAGTTCGGCTATTTACTGTCGCCGTGTTTCGATTTCACTCAATTCACATCTGACCCTAAAATCAATTTCGCTCTTAATGTCTATTCT
>JANMJN010000194.1:0-2200 GCA_031371355.1 Saprospiraceae bacterium | reverse complement strand
ATTCAAATCTTATCGTCAAATCAAAAGTTTGAAAGAATATATTTTGATTGATTCAAGGAAACAATCGGTAGAACAGTTTTTTAAAGACGAAGCAGGAGAATGGCACTTTGGCAGCGAAATTACTGAGGGGTCAATGAGGCTTCGTTCTTTTCCGATTGATTTGTCGGTTGACGATATTTATTTTGATGTAGAATTTGAAACGGCGAGTGTTTGAAGATTTTAGACCCCTCAGTAGAAAACTAAAAAAGCCATTTTGATACGCTCAAAATGGCTTTTTTAATGCGTAGGATAACGGGTCATCTTGAAAAGTAAAAAAGAGATCATCTTCATGGATACGACAATATTCGCAGCAAAAATTGGCTCTTTTTGCAACAATTATTCTCACGTTTTCAGGAATATAACGACTCATGCCGCTTTCAGTAGTTTGCGCGCATGAATCTTCGCCAAAGAAATCAAATGTTCCAAAGCCAAATAACGGTCAAGTTCATATTGTTCTTCATCTGTTAAAGCCGATTCTCTTTTTTTAAATAACAGTGCTTCAACTCTTTCTTGAACAGTTGCCGAGGGTTTTAAAGTCAACAGCTTTTGTGGATCAAGTTCCGCAATGAAATCTGCAACTTCTTCGTATGCTAATAGATTAGTAGCCATGATTATTAGTTTTTACAAATAAAGAAAATATAGATAAAACAACTGCTTTTACATCGTTTCAATGACTGTTCAAAGGCAAACCTCGCTTTTGAAACTCCGTCCAATTCAAATATTCCTCGCCATGTCGATGTTCAACCATCGTAATACAACCGTCAACAGGACAAACGATTTGACAAAGATTACAACCTACGCAATCGTCATTTTTTACCGTATAAGTATTGTAAGGTTGACCCCTCAGTAAATCAATGGCTTGATGGCTGGCATCTTCGCAAGTGATGTGGCATAAGCCGCAATGAATACATTTGGATTGATCAATATCGGCGATGATGTGGAAGTTTAAGTCCAATTTCTCCCATTCTGTGAGCTTATTGACCGATAAACCGATGAAGTTGTCTAAGTTGTCAAAGCCTTTTTCATCCATCCAGTTGGACATGCCGCTTGTGAGGTCTTCGATGATGCGGAAACCGTATTTCATCACGGCTGTACAGACTTGCACATTACTCGCACCGAGCAACATAAACTCGACGGCATCTTGCCATGTCGAAACACCACCGATACCTGATAACGGAATATGCTTAAACTTCGGGTTTTTACTCAATGTATGCAGCATTTTCAAGGCAATCGGCTTCACTGCGGGACCACAATAGCCGCCATAAGCCGATTGTCCGCCGACATTGGGGCGTACATCGAAGGTATCTAAATCTACACCCGTTATACTTTGAATCGTATTGATGAGCGATAAGCCATGCGTTCCTGCTTGTACACATGCCGAAGCAGTCGGAACAACCGAATGAACGTTAGGTGTCAGTTTTGTAATGACTGGAATCGTCGCATATTCCATCACCCATTCAACAACCATTTTGGCTATGGCGGGGTCTTGACCAACGGATGCACCCATACCACGCTCGGTCATACCATGAGGACAACCAAAGTTGAGTTCAAGCCCATGTGCACCTGTGTCTTCAACCTGTTTTATGAGGTCACGCCACGATTCTTTGTCATTATCTGCCATAAGCGAGACGACCATAGCTCTATCGGGAAACTCTTTGAGGACTTCTCGTATTTCTTGAAGGTTTATAGGGAGGGGTCGGTCTGAAATTAATTCAATGTTATTGAAGCCCATCACCTTTTTACCACCATAACTGACAGCCGAGTAGCGTGATGAGGTGTTTTTGACCTGTGAACCCAATGTTTTCCAAACAACGCCGCCCCAACCCGCTTCAAAAGCACGTAGTACATTTATTTTTTTATCTGTTGGCGGTGCGCTTGCAAGCCAAAATGGATTGGGCGATTGTATGCCGAGGTAGTTGGAATAAAGATTTGCCATGTTGCGATTTAGTTTGAAGATTTTAAGATAAAAGTTGTTGCAAATAATTGTCCAATCCGATAAGGTGCGTGATTGATTGACAAACAAAATTAGCCTTTTTGCTCAACAATTACATAAATCAACAAGACAAGAAAAATAATAATATCGGTTACTAAAGCAAATTTTTCGTTTAACCCTGCTGGTTTCTTCAATAAGGTGGGTAGGTCTTATAAAAATCGCCTCGTG
>JANMJN010000179.1:0-5236 GCA_031371355.1 Saprospiraceae bacterium | reverse complement strand
AACATTGTCCGTATGTCCTCTGATTTCAATACGCATCGTTGGATTTTCCTGCAAAAGTAGCTTCAATTTATTCAATTCTGTCATTGATTCACGCATCAAATCGGCTTTTCCCGTTTCAAAAAAGACATTTTTTAAGATAATGGGTTTGTCTTCGATTTTTGGAGACCCCTCAGTATTCGTAGGCTTTTCTGCCGTTGTTGCCACTTGTTGTAGAAAAATATCAAGTGTAAAAGGTTTATCAAAGGTCGCTTTTTCAGTCAAATTAAAATTTTCAGAACTGAACGCATAAGCCGTTTTTGACACATTCAAAGCATAGTTTTTGCCAAAAGGCAGACACACTAAAAACGTCCCATTGTCATCTGAAAGAGAAATGTTGACCGTTTTTTGACCCACTAAATCCACAAAATCCAAGCGGGCACTACCGAGGGGTTGCTTTGTTGTTGCATCCCGGACTGTACCACGTACATAGGTCACGGGTTGCGGACGAGCCTTCTCATGGAGGGCAAATTCATACAAATCGTACTTTTTTTCATTGCCATTACCACGTCCAAAATACGCTGTTTTACCATCAAGGCTAACGACGATTGTTCCTTCATTATCCTTAGTATTGATGGGATAACCTAAGTTTAGAGGCTCACCCCAATTGCCGATAGAGTCTATTTTGCTTAAAAACAAATCTTTTCCGCCCATACCTGCGTGTCCTTCCGATGTAAAATACAGTGTTGCACCGTCAGAATGAATAAAAGGCGTTTGGTCATCCCATTGTGTATTGATAGGCACGCCCATATTTTTTGCAGGTTGCCATTTGCCCGACTCGAAACGCACATACCAAATATCAAGCCCACCCATACCGCCAGGACGGTTCGATGCAAAATATATAGTCCGTCCGTCGGCTGAAATCGAAGGTTGCGATTCCCACCATTCCGTATTTATTGCTGGAAAACCCTTTGCAGGCGTCCATTTATCGTTTTGTTTTTTTGAATAATAGATGTCAAAACTGCCAAAACCATCGGGTCTATCCTTGGCAGCAAACATCAATAATTTGCCATCGGCACTAATTGTTTGTGCTCCCTCATTGTTATCTGTATTCAGTTCTTCAACGGGTGTTGCCAATGACCATTCACCATTTATTTTTTTTGAAGAAAAAAAATCTTCTTGTCGTCCAACGAGACGTGTAAAAATCATGGTCTCCCCATCAGCCGTCAGCGTCGGTAAATACTCTGAATACTGAGGGGTATTCACATTGTCACCCAACGACTTAGGCTCAAACGGCACAGGATTATTGATGGCAACGGCAGCAAAACGGGCATCACGAGCGGCTTTTGTCGCAATGAACTTGTTTCGATTGTCTGCTTTTTCAGATTTCAAGTAAGTTTCATAGTGTTCAGCGGCTTCTGTAAATTTGTTTTGTCGTATTTCGATATTCGCTAAAGAAAACAAGACTTCTACTTCAAAATTAGGGTCAATCACCAATACTTTTTCAAATGCCGCCTCTGCTTCTGGCAATTTTCCGAGCTTGTAATACATCGCCGCTTGCTGTATTTGGGCATCAATAAACGTGGCATCAGCTTTCAATGCATTTGTAAATTCTTTCAATGCCCCCTCAGTATCGTCTTGAATTTTAAGTTTTACGCCATCGGAATAGGCTTTTATCGCTTTGCCAGTAGCCGTTTTGCGGGTTGTGTAGTTTTGGGCAAATACAGTGATTGAAGAGAAAAATAGGATATTAAAAACAAGAATTGTCTTTTTCATAAAATATTGATTATTATACGCTTGTGAACGGATTGAAAGTTCAACCACCGATTTAGAAAATATCTTTTTGACCTTATTTCATGACAAAGTAACGAAGAGTCAAGTAGTTTCTTGTTTTTAACATAAAAAAAAGCACAACGTTTACAGAGTTCTAAAAACTACCACTAATTTTACATTTTTATTAGAAAATAGAACCTTTTAATCGAATTTATGACTCAAAATGCAATAGCACTCACCGCTTTAACATTAGGCATTGAAAAAGAGGATGGGCAAAAGTACACAGAGGGCTTCTTGCAACAATCCTTAAAGCATGCAGGTATAAACGCCTCGTTCCATTATTTTTCCTCAAAAGAAGATGCATTCAGAGCCATCGTTAAAGGTGAAATAGCTGCTTGTGCTTTAAATACAATGCCAACTTCTTTACCATTGGGCTTAGTCATTACGGCTTTGTCTGAACGTAAAGTGGCTAATAATTGCCTTGTCGCTAAAATTACTGTTGATGTACGAAATCCCGATTCTTTCGGGGAGGGGGTACTTTTTTCTGAAAAAAATGATGTAAAAGTCTTAACATTATCTGACATCAACCGCGCTCAAATGCAGTATTTGCAACCTAATTATACGGTTGAAAAAGCTGATTTAACGCCATTAGAAAGTCTTGAAAAACTTAATTCAGGTGCGTTTGATGCCATTGTTTTAAGCCAAATTGATGTAAAAATGCTTGATTTACAAGCAGATTTGTGGCAAATACAGCCGTTTAGTGTTCGGGAGTTTATCCCAAAGGCAGGTCAAGGTGTGACGTGTTTTATAGCTGCGGAAGACGATTTGCCGACGCGTCGTCTTTTGAAAGAAGCACACCATCCCTCAGTATCAGCTGTAACAAACATCGAAAGAACGATTCAAAAAATGCTGAATGACAATGACGTGAGTGCTTATTGCGAGCGTGACCGCATGGGCAATTACCACCTTTGGGCAGCAGCTTTGGTTAATAACGCCTTCCGTAAAATACGCCTTTCACAAAGCACAACTTTTGGAATGGCAGAAAAAGCTGTTCAACAATTACTTTCGGCTTAATTTTTGAACGGTTATATTTTTATTGTAATTTATAAAAATACACCTATTAAGCGCATAATAAATTATAATTTCCTAAGAATGGCAAAGCAGAAACCGTCTAAACCCTCGCACAACCCTTCAAATGTTTCTCCAAATGTAAAAAAACAAACAACAAAGCAAATAAAGGTGACCCAACAAACGCCTTCAAAGTTTGATGGCTGGCTGCCGATTGTTGCAGTGCTTGCCGTTACTTTTTTCGCATTTATCCAAACATTTCAAAGTGATTTTGTGAATTGGGACGACGATGTGAATATATTGAACAATAAAAACCTTGCTGTTTTCACCATTGAAAATATCAAAAACATATTCACAACAAATATTATGGGCGGTTATAACCCACTGCCTATTTTCACATTTGCTATCGAAAAAGCGCTTGTAAATGCCGATGATTTATCAAGACTGATACATACCGATAATCTTATATTACACCTTATCACAGTTTTTTTGGTCTATCGCCTTGTCGGTTTGATGGGTTTCAGTCAATGGACATCGCTGCTTGTGGCATTGCTGTTTGGTATTCATCCGATGCGTGTAGAGTCCGTGGCTTGGGCAACAGAACGGAAGGACGTTTTGTTCGGTACTTTTTATTTTGCTTCATTGATTCAATACGCAAAGTATTTAAAATCAAACACTTACAGTATTACAAACCGCCATTTTCTATGGGCGTTTGTCCTGTTTGTCTTTGCTCTTTTTTCAAAAGTTCAAGCCGTTTCACTACCCCTCAGTATGTTGGCAATGGATTATTATTTTAAGCGACCTTTGAATTTTAAGCTTGTTTTTGAAAAAGCACACTTTTTCTTAGGTTCTTTAGCGATGGGTTTGTCAACGATTATCTTATTGAAGAGCAATAAAACGATTGATGATACGGTGCTCAATTATTCCATTTTTGAAAAAATAGCGGTTGGTTTTTATACTTATCTTATCTATCTCGGCAAGTGTCTTTACCCGTGGGTGATGTCACCGTTGTATCCTTTTCCGAAGGTGGTTAATGCAGGTTTTTATGCGTCAGCCTTGTTTTTTGTTGCTTCTGCCGTCGGTGTTTGGTATGCTTACCGCAAAGGCTGGTCGAAATTGGTTTTTGGTTGGATTTTCTTTTTTGTCAATTATATTTTTGTTTCTCAAATCGTTCAAGCAGGTCAAGGCTATCTTGCCGACCGCTTTACATATGTGCCATATTTCGGTTTTTTTATCATTTTAGCGTCTTTTACTGAGGGGGGGCTTTTTCAAGAAGCAAAGGGCGAAAGGCAAGAGGCAAGAGGCAAATTTGGAGAAAATGTGGACTGGAAAGTGAAAGTAGGCGTTGTAGGCTATTTGTTTTTACTGTTTTTAACCACTTTCAATCAAGTTAAAATTTGGAAAGACGGCGAAACTTTATGGACGCATACCATTGGTTTTGATGACAAAATTCCGACCGCTTATCAGAATCGCGCTTTGATATATCGTGACCGAAAAATATATGACAAAGCGATTGCAGACTTAAATATGTCATTAAATCTTAAACCTTCTGCCGCTTCGTATAACAGTCGTGGCAAAACGTATTTTGACATGAATAAGCCTATTGAAGGACTTTCGGACTATAATAATGCCCTTCGTTTGGACAGTTCACTCGTCGAAGCATGGGCAAATCGCGGTGCCGCTTATGGGCAATTGGGAAAGTTGGATTCAGCTATGTTGGATTTATCGAAAGCCTTGTCGCTCGACTCAACACATATCAATGCACTTGTCAATCGCGGTGCGGCATTGGGGGCAATGGGAAAAAAAGAAGAAGCGATACGTGACTTATCGCGGGTAATCGAACTTGACCCTAAACACGTCAATGCCATCGTCAATCGCATTTTGACATATCGTGAAATGGGTAAAATTGATTTGGCTTTAGCCGATTGTGACCGTTATTTAGCCATAAAAAAGGACAATCCGAATGTTTGGATTGATCGCGCCTTGATAAAACGAACTTTAAATCGGTGTGCTGAAGCGATTTCTGATTTTGATGAAGCCATAAAAATCACGCCTTTTAATGGTGCCTACTACCTCGAAAGAGCAGAATGTCATCGCATTTTAGGCAATCGTGCCCAAATGCAAGCCGATGTGCAAACCGCAAAAGCACGTGGTGTACAGAATATTGACCCTTTGCTTTTGCAGTAATTTGAATAACTTTGCATTTTTTAATAACACATGGCCACATAAGATACATCGTTTCTTGTCATCCTGTAAGGAACGATGTGTCTTACGTGGCTATGTGTTTCATTTTCAATACATTATGGCAAAATATACGACGCTAAGGCAAATCCAAAACGACATTAAAGACGGCAAAACGAACTGCGTTCAGTTGGTTGATTACTACTTGCAACAAATAGAAAAAACAGAGCATTTGAAT
>JANMJN010000169.1:0-2365 GCA_031371355.1 Saprospiraceae bacterium | reverse complement strand
ATTCAAATGTTCCTTTTCCTAATTTAACAAAGTCAAGGTAAATTCGATAATCATTAAAGCACTATCTGTAATTTTGTATCTTGCGAGCCATTTTACTTGAAAATACCGCCATAATGATCAAAAACCTCTTCTTGACCCGCCGATTCTTTACTGCCTTTGGCGCAGTGATTTTTCTATTCGTTTTGAGTTACTCATTCGAGTGGCTGATGCCGTTTGCACAAACGGCATTTGTAGTCGTTTGTGGTGTTGTTTTGGCAGATTATGGCTTACTTTTCAACAAAAACACACAATTGAGCGCGACTCGACGAACACCTAAACTACTGTCTTTGGGAGATGCTAACCGCATCACACTTGATATTTCGAACCGTTCAAATCAACGTTTACAAGTCAGTTTGATAGATGAAATTCCGTTTCAATTTCAAAAACGAGACTTTGACATGCACTTGTCAATGGCTGCAAACGAAGCCCGACGAACAGATTATGAACTTAAACCAACAGAACGCGGCGAGTATCATTTTGGGAAAATAAACCTGTTTGCAGCTTCACGTTTGGGTTTGGTTCAACGTCGTTTTCAATCAGATGTCGAAAAAATGGTGCCCGTGTACCCCTCAGTCATCCAGATGAAAAACTTTGAATTGATGGCACTTCGGCAAATTGCGCACCAATCAGGCATCAAGAAAATAAGGCGTTTGGGACATTCCTATGAGTTTGAACAAATCAAAAACTATGTCGCTGGCGATGATTTTAGGGCTATCAACTGGAAAGCATCGGGACGTCGCAATGTCTTGATGGTCAATCAATATGAAGATGAAAAAGCGCAACAAGTCTATTGTATCATCGACAAAAGCCGTGTAATGCGCATGCCTTTTGGTGGTTTGACATTGATGGATCACAGCATCAACGCCGCTTTGGTGATGTCAAATATCATTTTGCAAAAAAAAGATAAGGCGGGTTTACTGACTTTCAGCGATAAACTCGGCTCGACTTTGGCAGCCGATAATTCGCCCAATCAATTGGGTCGGATATTACATGAACTGTATCGAGAAAAAGAAGGAAAAGGCGAGGCGAGTTACGAATTGCTCTATTATGCTGTGCGCCGCTTGGTGCGCGGGCGGAGTTTATTGCTGCTTTTCACCAATTTTGAAAGTCTTTTTGCGCTCGAAAGGGTTTTACCCACCTTGAGAAAGGTAAACAATATGCACGTTTTAGTCGTCGTGTTTTTTATCAACACTGAAATTGAAGAATTCTCTAAACAAAATGTCCAAACAACTGAAGACATTTATCATCAGACCATTGCCCAAAAGTTTAGGGATGAAAAGACGCAAATGATGCAGAAACTACGTCAATATGGCATACAAACGATATTGACACGCCCAGAAGACTTGAATATCAATACGATTAATAAATATTTAGAGTTGAAGTCTCGTGGACTAATCTGACCTCAAGCCCAAAACCCCCAGGAAAAAGGCTTCCATTTGGATTGTATCAAAGAAAAATGCTCCTTTTCTTTTTGTTCATTTCTAAAAAACACGACACCACACCAGAATAGGTCAATCGTCAAACGTACTGAGGGGTGCTGCTGGATGTCTGCCCAAGCTGCTTCCATATCTGTTGACCAATGAATATCATCAAATATCAAGACCGTTCCCTCGTGTGCGTGAGCGAGGCATTTTTGAAAATAATCGAGTGTTGGTTCGCGTCGGTGATTGCCGTCAATGAAAGCGAAATCAAGTTTAATTACTTGATTTAGCGCTGTTTGCAAAGTATCTTTAAACTTCCCGACGATGATTTCTATCTTGTTTTTTTCAAAATCGGTTTGAATATTATTATCATATACCTTCAAATCCAAAGTATCGGGATTGTTTTGGCGCAGCCCCATCTTTAGAAAAGTATCGTAATACCAATCGAAGTTGCGTCGTGCCAAAGCTGCAATATCTGGTGAACCTTCCAATGTCAATACCTTTGCTGAACGGGGTGCCCCCTCAGTCATATAAAGCGTTGACACACCCAAAGATGTTCCTAACTCAATGATTGTCAACGGTTTAGTCAATTGCGCGATACGAAACAACCATTCACACTGAAAAGAAGGTGATAAAGCGGATTGAGCAATCGACCTAACCTTCCGCTTCTTTTTCAATCCGACAACATGAGAACCTGCGCCAAAATCTTCTACTTCAACGGTATCTTTTGAGTTCAAAATCTCCCCCCTCAGTATTTCGGCATCTCGAAAGACATAAAACAGGCGGTCGTCCTCCAAAACTTCTTCAACGAATTGGAAAACAAAGGGCGAATGCACGTTATATTTCGTCTTGGCATGCCAATAAAATTGGACAAAACGGAAGGCTATTTTGAGTCTTTTGAGCAT
>JANMJN010000164.1:0-2771 GCA_031371355.1 Saprospiraceae bacterium | reverse complement strand
ATATGAAAAACCTATTTATTTTCTGCTTCATTTGCCTGTTTTTTGAGCTTTCAGCCCAAACAGGCAAAGTGTCCGATAACCTTTCGCTGCCCAGTAAAGTCCTCAATATGGAGCGCAAGTATGCCATTTATCTCCCCGCTGACTACGAAACTTCGACCAGAAGTTATCCCGTACTTTATTTGTTGCATGGCGGCGGTGATGACCAAACAGGTTGGGTACAGTTCGGCGAAGTATCGCGGATTACCGATAAAGCGATTGCAGAAGGCAAGGCAACGCCTATGATTATCGTCATGCCCGATGCTAATACATCACGTCGGGGTTACTCAAATAATGCCACAGGCACATGGCTATATGAAGACTTTTTCTTCAAAGAATTGATGCCTTTTGTTGAAAAGAAATACAGAATCAAAGGCGAAAAACGATTCAGAGCCATAGCAGGGCTTTCGATGGGCGGTGATGGCAGTTTTACTTATGCCTTGCATCATCCCGAATTGTTTTCATCAGCTTGCCCCCTCAGTGCGGGAACGGGTCCATTGACAATGGATATTGCCAAAACCAATGTCAGAAGAGCCGACTCTACGGCTACCGATGCACAAATTGAGGGTTTTTATAATAGACAAAGCGTTGTAAACCTTGTCAATAACGTACCAGATAGCCTCAAGAAAGCAGTGCGTTGGTACATTGACTGTGGCGACGATGATTTTTTATACGAAGGCAATTCGCTCGTTCATATTGCTATGCGTAAGAAAGAGATTCCCCATGAGTTTCGCACCCGCGATGGCGGGCATACATGGACGTATTGGCGGCAGGCGTTGCCAGAGGTTTTAGAATTTGTATCGCAGGCGTTTCATCAGTTTTGATTTTTATACCCCTCAGTATTTTCAACTTAAAAAGTGCTTTTTAGGTTGATTTATGAATTTGATGACATTGCAGGTGGAAAGTTTGTAGAATTCGAGAGGTGTGCCTATTTTTGTAAGGATTAGATGATGCTGTAAACACAAAAAATAGAAGTACTGCTTAAACTTGCTCATTATTTTGAACGAATACACATCTTTTTGTACCAAAACAGACCCTTTATTTTATGTCAAAGGTTTGATAGAAGAGGGTATTTTCGAAGATTATAATCCCAAAAAACTATTTAATGGTTTTTTGATCATGCAAAAAAATGAATTTTAATCAATACATTAATGATAATGTCAATGAAAAAGGAAAACGATATTTCAAAAGCATCAAACATGTCAATAGGCGCAAGCCCAATGACGAAAGAAGAGATTTTACAGACTGAAGCAGTTCTTAAAAACGCTTTTTTCAAGGAAAAATATAGAACTGGGTTAAAAAATCTTGTCAAAAACGATATGAAGCTTTTCAAAAAACAATACCCAGAATGGCAACTTAAAGATGTACTTGTTGCGGTCATCAAAGATTTCAATCCAGAATTGCCTTCTCCCATTTTGCTTGAAATGACTCAATTTATAATCTCTGAATGGGAAAGTACCCGTCAAAAAGAACTTGCTGTTTGTTGAGCTACCCCTCAGTATTTTACAACTAAAAACATAAAAAGGATTGTTTTGTAAACTTAGCGACATTACAAGTGGAAAACTTGTAGAATTCAAGGCATATAAGTATTTTTGTAAAAAATAAATTAATACAACATGGATATTGCTCTTTCTAAAGAGACGGCAGCTTTCAATGACTTAGAATTAAGAGGCTATCTGCATAGCCTTATTGAAAGAATGAAAGACCGTACTCAATTACTCTTATTTGCCAATGTTGCTGAGACGATTTTTGATGATAAACACCTAATTGATTATGAAAATCAAGTAGAAGGTTGGTCTGAACTTAGTTCGTCTCAACAAACTACTTTAAAATTAGCTATTGAAGAAAGTAATCATCCGCACAATTTAGTTCCGCATGAAGATGTTCTTAAAATGATGGATCAATGGCTTACAGAATAGAGTGGAACAAACGAGCAATCGCAGATTTGCAAGCAATCATTTCTTATCATGTACAAAAAGGTGCCATACAAGCCGCAGCAGCTTTCAATCATAAAGTAAGAGAAAAGATAGATAAACTTGGCAATAATAGAACTGTTGGACGAAAAGTGTCTTCGGCAAAGACTATTTTATTTGTTTTAATTGGTAAACATCACAAATTGTACTATCGGAAAATTGGTTTGACAATACGCATTGTTTGTTTTTTTGATACCCGACAAGACCCGCAGAAATCACCTTATTAATCTGGATAATAAAGTAGTTATAGCAGTTTCGCATAGAGCACCCCTCAGTATTTAACCCTTTCAACATTAGAAATCATAAAAAAAGTCCACTATTTCATAGCTTTTGCTATGATATTTGTCGTAGTTTATAGTTGTCATACTCCTTCAAAGAAATCTGAAAATTGGATTAAACAAGCGAAAGGACGTTACAAATGTGATTTAACAAATACATACAGCACAGAGCAAAGAAGAAATATGTTTCCATTTAATCAAACAGCAACAGTTTTGTTTATTGCATTTAGAAATTACCCAGGTTTTAGTAGAAAAGTAACTAAAATTGTTGCAGATACAATTTATTCTCCCGACGGGAAGCAAGTGATTTCAGATAAGCAAGTAGATGCTTATATCTATCCATGTGATGAACCGAATGTCATAAAACAATGGTTGCCAATAAAAGGGTCACTGCTGGTAGATGTAAGTAAATATTAAGGCTGAACAATATTCTTTGTTAGGCATAAGATGGCAGCAGGGTGAGGCTGATGTACGCGCGCGATGG
>JANMJN010000095.1:0-2117 GCA_031371355.1 Saprospiraceae bacterium | reverse complement strand
CGCCGAAATCGCACTGCTGGAAAAACACGGCGTCAGCAATCTGATTCTCTATCAGCCGGGCTATCCCGAATACCCGAATTCCCGAATCACGAATAACCAATACCTACTTGATGACGCGTATTTTCATTTTAACATCTTTGGCAGGGCGGTCGCGTCCATCTTTTTGGACGGCAGCGATTTTGTCAATGACATCTAAGCCCTTAACGACATGCCCAAAAACAGTGTATTCGCGGTCAAGAAACGGCGTGCCACCAATTTCAGCGTACATTTTTTTCTGCTCTGGCGTGTAGTGCGTGCCTTTCATGGACTCCATACGGTTGATCATGGCTTCTTCAACAGGTTTTCCTTGCACAATATAAAATTGTGAACCACTGGAGGCTTTTTTAGGATTTCCAGCATCGCCCATACGCGCAGCAGCTAAAGCCCCTTTGACATGAACCAACGAATCAACAAATTCGGCAGGAACCGTGTAACCAGGTCCACCCATGCCGAGTGGTTGACCATCCGCAGCATTTTTTGAGTCGGGGTCGCCGCCTTGAATCATAAAATCGCTGATGACTCGGTGGAAAATGGTGCCGTCATAAAAGCCTTGTTCAGCAAGTTTCGTAAAGTTGTCGCGGTGTTGCGGCGTAGCATTTGAGAGTTCAACGAGCATCGTCCCGTAATCAGTTTCGATTTCGACAAGGCAGGTTAAGGGTGCATCAATGTGGATTTTTTGTTTTGTTTCACTCATTTTTTTTCCTTTATAAGCTTTGAGAATGACTATATAATTGCCCGAATGTTTGTATTCGTGTTGGGCAATGGAGTCAGTTATTTTTTTGCCATCGCCAAAATCCCATTCGTAGCGATCAGCTTTTTGTGATTTATTTTGAAAAGTGACCTTTGCGGGAGCCGTTTTTTCTGCATCTTTGACGATAAAATTAGCAATAGGCTTTGAGCAAGATGCGAATATCAGAGTTAAGATAGATAAAATATGTAAAAACTTGATTCTCATAATTTTGAAGAAAAATAGTTTAGTCAAAAGATTTTATTTGCTTATAAAGAGGCGCAAAGTTAAAAAAAAGGAATACAACTTGCGTCAAGTTTGAAACTTGACGCAAGTTTTGATTATTATTATTTTATTTCACAAACCAACAGCTTCTCTCCTTCTAAAAAACCTTCCAAGACATCACCGACTTTTACAGCACCGACACCGGCAGGTGTGCCTGTATAAATCAAATCGCCTTGTTGAAGCGTAAAAAATTGAGAAAGGTAGGCGACCAAGGTGTCAAAACTGAAAATCAAATCAGCTGTTGTGCCAACCTGAACCGACTCGCCATTTTTTGTCAAATTGAATTTTATATCTGCCACCTCAAAATTACTGAGGGGTCTAAAATCGCTCAAAACAGCAGAACTATCAAAGGCTTTTGCCAATTCCCACGGCTGCCCTTTGGCTTTTAGTTCGTCTTGAATATCTCGCGCTGTGAAGTCAATTCCGAGTGCGATTTTATCATAATACCGATGTGCAAATTCAGGTTGAATCGCTTTACCTTTTTTAGAAATTTTCAAGACAATTTCCAATTCATGGTGCAGATTTTTAGTAAAATCAGGATAAAACAACGGTTTTCCATCCAAAAGTAAAGCAGTAGGTGGCTTCATAAAAACCAGAGGTTTGGTAGGCACCGCGTTATTGAGTTCCTTAGCGTGTTCGGCGTAATTACGCCCGATGCAGAAAATTTTCATAATTCGTTACTGGTTATTGGTTACTCGTTATTGGTTACTCGTTATTGGTCAATTATTCACCATTAAAATACTCACGATTCACCATTAATTAAAATCCGACAGCTGAGTATTTTGAAGAATTAGACGGGTCAATTTTTTGCATAATGGCTATCATTCGCGTCTTTTGGTCGGATGTAGCGCCTTTGAAAATTTCGACTAATTCATCCGCTTTCGTCAGTGAAAACATGCGAATAGCAAGTGTATTTGGATAAGATTGATGGGCTTCTTCCATACGTTCAAGTGCTTGTAAAATCATGGTTTTACAACGTCCCATATCTGTTGTTGCATAATCCATACCCAAACGATGATATTCATAAATGCCTTGACGATAACCATTTAGGCGAGGACTCAACATA
>JANMJN010000062.1:0-5459 GCA_031371355.1 Saprospiraceae bacterium | reverse complement strand
CTTCCTTGTCAATACCGAGAAACCTTCTATTGGTCAAATTGGCAGCAATACCCGTTGTGCTACTGCCCGCAAAAGGGTCCAGTATCCAAGCATCGGGTTTTGTTGAGGCTAAAATGGTACGTGTTATGACCGATAAGGGTTTTTGAGTAGGGTGTTTACCACAAGTCTTTTCCCATGGCGCAATGGCGGGTAATTTCCAAACATCTTTCATTTGCTTGTTGCCATTTAATTGCTTCATTAAATCATAGTTATAATAATGAGGCACGCGTTCATTTTTACGCGCCCAAATGATTTGTTCGGTTGAATGTGTAAAAAAACGGCAGGAAAAATTGGGTGGTGGGTTACTCTTTTCCCAAGTGATGACGTTGAGTATTTTAAAATTCAGCTCAGTTAATATTTGACCAATCGAAAATATATTGTGCATGGTGCCGCTGATCCAAATCGTCGCATCCTCTTTCATTTTATCCCTCACAACAGACAGCCACGCTCTATTAAAGTCATTCATGTAGTCAAACCCATGCGATTTGTCCCATTTCCCCTTGTTAACACTGACAATTTCACCGCTTTGAATAGATAAACCATTGTTAGACAAAAAATAAGGTGGGTCAGCAAAAACCATATCAAACTTGTGTTCAACTTGCGGTAGTAGCGTCGTTGAATCTCCTTGGAGAAGATAAAAGTCATTATCTATGGATTTGAAAAAAGGTTTAATCACAATTTGAGCTATCGGATAAGGAAATGTATATGTTTAGAAATTGGTGTCTAAATGGGACAAAAATGATAAAATACTGAGGGGGGTAGTTTTTATAAACCATTGGTTTTAAATGAGTTGTGTCAATAAGTATCCGATACTTGATTAATCATTTTCAGGAACGGGCAGACCTAATTTTACCAAAGGTATAAATTCAAAAAAATAATGACAATTCACGCTCTGAATATAATTCAAAACGTCTTTGTACTCAGGTTTTCTAAACCAGTCGTTCAACAAATACATATATTCTACTTCGATATTGGCTTTGGACATCAACTTTTGGTATTGCTTCCGCTTAAAATCGCAGGTCTGAAGTTTTTCATCTACAGAACCCGATACTTGTTGAAATTTACATTCGATGATAAACAAGGTATTTGCAATGGGTACAAAAATGCCATCATCGGGAAGCAATTGCTTAGAAATAATTTTTTTCCAATTAATTCCTAAATCTGCAAGAAACATATAAAAACTATGTTTTTTGAAGATTCTGGCAACGATTTCACGATCGAAAAAGACTTTATCATCAAAAATAGTATATCCTTTTTGACCCGCTAAAAACTCTGCCAAATCGGTTTTGCCTTCAAATACTAAACCGGTTTTTGTATTTCCGCCGCCTTTCCCTTGAAAAATCATAACGTCAATAGTCGGTTAGGATAATTAGTTATTAAAAGTTCGTTTAGCTCGCCTCTTTTTTCAGGATTTGAATTGATACGCCTTTTAGCTCTAACCCTGGCGATTTCAAATTCTGAATAAATGTCATCAAAAAAGTTATCATCTGCATTTATACTTTTCACATCTGAATTACTCAACATCCATTTATGACCCAGTGCATCTAATTTTGAACAAAAATTTCTCAATCTTATTTGTTCATCGTCATTAAAAACATCTGCTGAATAAGAATTGAAACTCGAGGTTTGATTGAGGGCTTTATAAGGTGGGTCAAAGTAGAAGAAACTTTGTTCGTCCGCTTTGTACAATGTTTTTTCATAGTCGCCACAAAGGATGTCCACTTTTTGTAAAGCCATGTGTACAGCTAAAATATTTTGCTCGTTGCAAATTGTTGGCTTTATATAAGACCCCATTGGGACATTAAATCCATTATTTTTATTAACCCTATATAAACCATTGAAACAAGTTCTATTTAAAAATATAAATAAAGCAGCTTGTGTACTTTTTTCAATGTTTCTGGCATTAAACAATTCTCTTTTTTGGTAGTAATAATGACTCTTTTCTTCTTCCCTATTGCCCAAAGCATAATATTCATCTTGAATGTATTGAAGGATAGAAATGAGTTCTTTGGGTTTTGTAGCAATTGTCTTGTAGGTATTCATCAAATCTTCATTGATGTCATTGATAACGGCTTTTTCCATTTTTGGAAAATGATCCAACATCCAAAACAACACCGCGCCACTGCCGACAAATGGTTCAATATAATTAAATTTGTTGTGCGTTATTTCGTGGGGTAATGATTTTTTGATATCGTTTATCAATTGGGTTTTGCCTCCCGCCCATTTCAAAAAGGGTTTGGCAATTTTTTTGGCAATTTTTTCAGTTTTTCTTTTGTTTTTTTGTTGATACGATTGACTCACGCTCAATGTGTGTTCAACTTGGCGAAGGGCTGCATCGGGCTTTTTTGTTAGAATTATGTCGAAAACATCCATGTGTCAATACGAATTGTTTAATAAAAGTGCAATGTACAAAAAACTCAAAAGTTTACACAAAAAACAGCCATTCTCGCATCTAAGTTTGAGAACGGCTGTTTTTTATTGGCATAGCACACCCCTCAGTATTTTACTCAAAAATCACTTATCGTCTCCAAAAAAAGCGATGATTTTATCCGCCAATTCCAAGCCGATATTTGCTTGTGCTTCAAGAGTAGCCGCGCCGATATGTGGCGACACAGAAATACGTGGGTGATTGAGTAAATCAGCACGTGGGTTAGGCTCGTTTTTGAACGCATCGAGACCCGCACCACCGATTTTACCACTTTCCAAAGCGGCGAGTAACGCATCTTCATCAACAACGCCACCACGGGCGCAGTTGACAATGATGGCGCCGTTTTTCATCATCGCCATTTCGTCAGCACCAATGAGTGGTTTGGCGAGGGCGGGTGTGTGAAGGCTGATAAAGTCAGCTTTTTTCAACACCTCTGACAAAGGATATGAGCTTAAGTGAATGCTCAATTTCACGTCTTTTGAATTGTACAAACCGATCGTCAAATCTGTTTCTTTGATATACGGGTCACTGACTAAAACATCCATACCCATAGCAAGAGCAATGCGTGCCAATTCCTGTCCGATACGTCCGAAACCAACAATACCTAAAGTTTTACCTTTAAGTTGAATGCCTTCTGCATATGCAGATTTGAGTTTTTTGAAATCACCAGTTGCCATTTCTCGATTTGAACGGTGCAAAAAGCGCGTCAGGGCGAAAATATGCCCCATGGCTAATTCAGCAACCGATTGAGACGATGCCGCAGGCGTTGTGATGATTTCGATACCTTTTGAACGGGCATATTCTACATCAATATTGTCGGTACCAACACCACCGCGTGCGATGATTTTAAGGTTTGGACAAGCGTCAATGAGTTCTTTACGCACTTTTGTTGCCGAACGGACGATGATAACATCGTAATTGGGCAATTCTTTTGTCAAATCCTCTTGCGCTACTGTTGTCGTGTTGACTTCGTAACCTGCATCTTCGAGGATTAATTTACCGTCGGCTTCGATGCCGTCGTTTACAAGAATCTTTACCATAATAAGTCGTATTGTGATTTATATAGAATATAATGTGATAAAAAATTGGCAATTTTAAAAAACGGTGCAAATGTACGTCAATACCTATTCCTTTTATACAAAATCCTAAAAGTTGTTTATCAAAAAGTCATCATAAAATAAGGATTGAGATATTTTTTAAAAAAAATCAACTTGAAAGCAGCGAAAATCAACAATATTGGCTCTTACTGTTAATGGCTATTAAAAGAAATTAGATGTGAATTTTTTTTTAGAAAGTGTCTGAAAAACCCGTAGATTTGTGGGCTACAAACAAACCATACTCAATATGTTCAGACCTGCCTAATATTTTTTCATGAATGTCTATCTCCCGACTTTCCATTGATTTTTTCAAAAAAACACCCCTCAGTATTAGACGCAATATTTTGAGTCTATACAAGCAAATTTGGTAAGCAATACATTAACCATATTAATCACAATCAAAATCTAAGATGAAAAAAGTCATCCTTTTTCTCAGTTTTGTACTGTCAAGTCTCATAACATTTGCACAAGATGTGCCTGAACTTGTTTGTAGTACACCGTATATCGCTGCCTTACCCATAGATGCTACGTCCTCTGTAATCATTTGGAACTCAACTGCGGCAGCATCTTACACCCTTGAATATCGCTTATGTAGCGAGCCTACGTGGACAACAATCAATAACTTGACGGTTGGTACAGGTGTCCGTGACACGGGTAAATACATCATTCGAAATCTTGTTTCGTGCAAATGTTACGTGGCTCGTCTTCGTGCCAATTGTTCCGCAACCGAAGTGAGTGATTGGCGGACTTCTGAATTCCACACAACAGGATGCGTCGAGCCATGTAGTGCACCTTCAGGGCTTTTTGCTGCCCCGCGCGAAACGATGGCTTCGCTGAATTGGTCGCCTGGTGTAGCCGGTTCTATTTACACTGTTCAGTGGAAAAATACGAACAGTGCTGATTGGAAAACCCAAAACACTACAACAAACTCGTTGATTGTCAATGATTTACTGCCTTGTAATGCATATGAGTTTCGTGTAAAAACAAGTTGTTCTACAACTTCTTTGAGCGAGTTTAGTGCTTCCACCAAGTTCAAAACATCCGGCTGTGTGGCACCTTGTAGCACACCTCGAGAATTGCGTGCAGTTGTCGCTGCTGACCGCAGTTATGCCTATTTCACATGGGCATCAACTGGCGCAAGGGCTTATGAAGTGATGTACTCCGTCGGTGATGCGCCTGCTCAAACAATAATGGTTACAACAAATATTTTGCGTTTGGTAAACGTTGAAAGTTGCAAAACCTATAAATTCAAAGTGCGCAGTGTTTGCAGTTCGACAACCAGCACAACGCCTATTTATAGCGAATGGAGTGCCGATGCGTCGGTCAATACTGAGGGGTGTCCTCGCTGCCTTGCGCCAAGCCGTTTGAGCGTTGCTGCAACGGATGGTGGTGCTGTTTTGAAATGGGATGCCATTGCTGGCAGTGCTACTTCTTACGTCATTCAATGGATGGGTCCTAACGATACTGAATGGCATACAGTTTCTGGTATTCTTGAGAATCAATATCGCTTGACAGGTTTGGCGACTTGTTCATGGTACAGCTACCGAGTGAAGGCGAACTGTACAACCACATCAAGCAGTGTTTGGAGCGCATCTATGCGGTTCAAAACATTAGGTTGTCCGGTTATTTGTGCTGTACCAAGAGATGTAAGGATATATGTTACTGATGCGACGGCTGTTATCTCTTGGATTGGCGCAGCGAATGTAGGCAACTACAAACTCTTGGTGGTTAGCGAAGACGGTAGCTTCACGCGCGAAGCGGCTGTTTCGGGCAATACTTACACATTAACAGGCTTGGTACCTTGCAAAAAATACAAAGTACAGGTCAAAACAGTGTGCTCATCTACATCTGTGAGCGAAATCGTTACTGCCACATTTGAGACACGCGGCTGTACA
>JANMJN010000042.1:0-4320 GCA_031371355.1 Saprospiraceae bacterium | reverse complement strand
TGCTGGTCGTTGTTGAAAACGCCAAAACACCAGGCATTTTCGATGCGGCGCAATACATTGTTCATCGAACAGCCTTTTGACCAATAAGATTCTGTCAAAAAAGCATGGATGACTGAGGGGTCGAGTTTGGACTTGTCGGTTGAGAATGTGACAGTAGCGTCTTCCATAAATTAATTAGGCAGTTATAGATTCTGAAATTTTTCTCAAAAGTTGTGCTTCATCAGTCTGAATGAAGCGACGTGTTTTGTATTGTGTCCCGGCACGACCTGTTTCTATCATCATTTTTTTAAAAGTGCCCCGTTGTAACGTATTGATTGACAATGTATTCAAGGCTTTGCCGCGTATCAAATCGTCGTAACACATGTTTTGTTTGCACAGCACTTCATCGAGTCTTTGCGAAAACTGATGGGCATCGCCGCCATTTTCAAACTCAACAAACCACTCGTGGTAGGGCAGCCCATTTTCAGATATTAGAACGGGCGTCAAGGCGAAATCCGTTACCGCACAGCCCGTTTCACGCACCACTTTTGCGACAGCCGTATCCACTTCTACTTGCGTAAAATGCTCGCCGAAGGCATTGAGGGACTGCCCAACACGCCCTAAAACCCGCAATTTGGGTGGGTCTAACTGTGTAAATTCGACGACATCGCCCATATTGTAGCCCCATAAACCGGCACAGGTATGGATATGAATGACGTAAGGCACGCCTATTTCCACTTCATGTATCCAAAGCCGACACGGATTCGGTTTTTCTATATCAGAGACAGGAACGAACTCGTAGAACATGCCTGAATTAGGCAATAGCACCATAGATGTATCCTGTACATCGTTTTGAAAAGCAAAGTAGCCTTCCGAGGCTGGGTAAGCTTGCAAATACGTAACTTTTTGATTAACAATGCTTTGCACTAAGTCTCGATACGGTTCAAAACTCATGCCTGCCGTCGAAATGATGCGTAAATTTGGAAAAACACGGTTGAACGGTTTACCACTCAACTCCTCAACTTTGCGCAAATACAACAACAAAAGCGGCGGCATAGCGACGATGCCACGAATGTCCTGCCCAATTGTTTCAAGTGCCGTTGCGGTTATTTTATCTTCGTATTCAGGAATAAGGTCTGTTTTACGTGACGGAAAACTCATCTGATTGACCCATTTGGGCTTTTCGGCGGTGAGAATAGACGATAGTGCACCGGATTTTATGGTACCAAAAGGGTGGAAAATAGGTGGGTCGGCAAACAGCACCCACTTTCCTCTATGCACGTCGTGTAGGCGGAGCCGATAGGTGAAATTCGCCATATTTGTTAATGTCGCCTCGAATTATGCATTCAGCATTTCACGGGTAATGGGCAGATATTTTTTTCCAGAAGTCGTCCCGCTTGACGTCGCAAAATAAAGTGGACGACCATGCCAAAGCACATTACTGGCGCCATCTGCAATTTTTTGAATATAGGGCGCGTGGTCACTGTACGTACTGAGGGGTATCGCTTGACGCAAATCTTCGGGTGTAACTATATCCCTAAAATGGTGTTTCAACCCAAATTCAGTATGCTTCGCAGAGCGCATTAGACCTTGTAATACTTGAAGTTGTACCATAGGTACATCTATTAGTTGACGGTGAAAACGACGATTGAGCCGACGACTCCACAGGCGCATGATGGGAACTTTCATAGAGTATTGTTTTCAAATTTTTAGTGAAGAAGTAATAGCGACAAAAATACAGGGCAGTAAGATACAAATTTATATAGATTTTTCAATTTTGTGGTGTCGCTACTTCTGCATTATTATGTCAAGTGAATTCTCGTTGCGAACAACGGAATCAAAGCATTGTTTATGGACATAGTAGAAAAACAATTAGCTTTGTCGGATTTTTAAATAAAAAACTAAAAAAATGGAGAAACCTTTATACACTTTTGAAGCCTTCAAACACACGACAGATTGGGTTTTAGTGTGGACATTAAGTGCCGTCATACTCATGTTGATGGCGGCTTATGCCGTCTCAAAATATAGTAAATTAGATATCAATCGGCGCAATATTCTGATGATGTTATGCTTTTTTATAGGTATTTTGGCTGCGGGAACGGTGGTGTTTCGCTTGATTTCGATGTGGAAATTGAAGCCCGTTCAGATTTATAGCGACCGTATTGAAACGCCTTATGGCACTGCTCCGATCAATAATATTCGTGATTTTTATGTCAAAATAGAAAGACATTACAAAATGATTGACCCCTCAGCAGTCAAAGATTCAGCCCGCTATTTTTTCCTTTTGGAACGCAACGACAAGACCCATGTTTTGAGCGAAGGCGACTATCAAATTGATTCCATTTTGGCAAAACTGAATGATGTAATGGGGTATTGACCCCCCTCAGTATAAAAACCAAAACTTTGTGATAATTCTTGTTTTATTTTTATTGTTATACCTAATTCTACAGGTTATATTTGCAAAATCAGTGGCATTGCAACTGCCTAAAAATAGCTATCAATAGATTAATAAACAAATTATATACATCATGAAAAACTTTTTACATAAAAAACTTTCAATCCTATTCATTAGCTTTTTCACTTGTTCTTTTCTTATCTCTCAGAACAATGCTTTAAACTTTGATGGAGTTAACGATTATGTCGATTGTCAAAACATCCTACCTTTAAGTTATACCAAAGAGGCGTGGATCTACATCACAGATTTAACTAAAACGAATAATATTATTTCTGGCGACCATGATTCTCAACATTGTTTTTGGGCAACCAGTGCGATCGGCAATAAACTGGCAGCAGGACATAATAATTCGTATTATCAATTGCAAGATCCAAACCCATTGCTTGCCAATACTTGGTATCATGTCGCTGTCACTTACGATGCACTGACGCATGTCATGAATTTATATAAAAATGGTGCAGTCGTTTCGACCAATCCCTCTGTGAATCCACTCACCAACAACAATGCTCACGTTTATATCGGTGATTTCAATGAGGGGCTCAATGTCTTTGCAGGTATCATTGATGAAGTCAGAATTTGGCGCGGTGCAAGGACGACCACAGAAATTGCGAACAACATGAACATTGCCATTTCAACGCCACAAGCCAACTTGGTCGCTTATTATCGCTTCAATCAAGGGGTTGCCGATGGCGACAATACAAATATTACACAATTGATTGACGACTCTGGTAATAACTATAATGGCGATTTGGGTCTTAGATTTGCACTGACAGGCAGTACCTCTAATTTCGTCAAAAGTAAAGAGACTGTGCCTGTTGAACTATTGGGCTTCAAAGCCTCAACCGCTCCTCACCCCTCAAAAGAGGCGGTTGCTGTTCTCCTAACATGGCAGACAGCTAATGAACTGAATAATAAAGGCTTTCAAATCGAACGCTTAAAACCAACGGGGAATGAGTGGGAAGTTTTGGGTTTTGTTGCAGCCAAAGGCAATCATGCAAACTATGCATTTACAGATCATACCCCCGACAATATTAACTATTACCGCTTGCGTCAGATAGATTATGATGGTCAAGAAGTCTTTTCAAAAGTTGTTTCCACCTCACTTCAAAACGCAAAAGGTTTGAAAGTCTATCCGACTCTTGTTTCAAATGGTTTATTACATGTTGATATAAGCAGTTCTTCCGAAATAACAAAGGAGTCTGTTTATGCCATCTACAATCTACTTGGGCAACAAGTCCTTAAAGGTATTCCAACTCAATCCATAGATGTAACCACCTTGTCTATGGGGACATATATCCTTAAAGTTGGTATAGAGCAAGCGAAGTTTGTGAAACAATAAATAGACGTTCATCAATCTGTCGCTATGACATCGGGGTGATATTACTGAGGGGGGCATAAGTTGTATTTTTCTAAAAGTGTGAATCACACGCTCTCTTTTTGTTCTTTTTGTCTTACCTTTACTATACCAAAAATTCAATTCTTGGTTTGATGTATCGTATCTTTTTAACTTTTTAACATCTTCCAAATATGTCAAAAATACTTTTATTGCTCGCTTTCTCCTTCGTGCTTTGCCTATCTGCATGCACAGAAACGCCTAAAAAAGAGGCTCCGCAAACAGCGAAAACTGAAACCGCACCTGTCGTTGAGCCACCCATCGTCGGTGGCGATTCAGATGAACATGGCTGTAAAGCATCTGCAGGTTATACTTGGTCAGTCGTCAAAAACGAATGTATTCGAATCTTTGAAGCAGGTATTCGCCTCGATGCGAAAGCGGCGGATTTGGATAAAACGACCTCTGCTTTCATTGTTTTTAAATCAGAAACCGACGAAACACAAGCGGAACTTTATTTGCCAAGCGAAAAGAAGTCTGTTTTGTTAGCCAAAGA
>JANMJN010001356.1:0-3423 GCA_031371355.1 Saprospiraceae bacterium | reverse complement strand
ATTTGATGTATAAAGATTTAGAAAATTGCTTTAATGTTCAAGTGCAAGATTTTGTTGTACGCGGGTTATATACTGTCATGAATGGGCGTGTGAAAGACCCTCTTTATGCCTTGTCTGAAAGATCTGTTAATTCAGTTTACGGTTCGGGTGAGTTCTCATTCAAGAACTTTTTATATTTAAATGCAACTGTACGAAACGATTGGTTTTCAACGCTTTCGCCTGATAATCGCAGCATTTTATACCCCTCAGTATCTTTGAGTTATGTCTTCTCTGAATCGTTCAAGAATCTGCCAGAATGGTTAAAATTTGGAAAGTTAAGAGCTGCTTATGCTGAAGTTGGTAGCGATACTGACGTTCCACCCTATTCCAATAATTTATTTTATGGCATTAACTCTAACCTTTTTGCTAACCCCGCGGGTGCATTACAGCCTGTTGGCGGCTCTTCAGGTACAACTTTGCCCAATCCTAATTTGAAGCCCATGCGCGCTTCTGAAAAAGAATTGGGCTTAGAATTGAAAATGTTCAACAGTCGTGTCAACCTTGATTTCGCCGTTTATCAAAAACTGACAACAGATCAAATCGTTTCTGCTCAAATTTCTGATGCTTCTGGTTTTGTAACGACGTTGATTAACAGTGGCAAAAGCCAAACAAATGGCACAGAAATGCTTTTGAACTTAGTACCTATCAAAAGGGCAGGTTTCCAATGGGATTTTACAGTCAATGGTTCTTATAATATCACAAAAGTATTGAGTCTGTTGACGGATAAAGAAGGTGAACGTATCACTGTCGGTACGCACGTTTTTAATGGTGAGTTGAGGCAAGTTGTGGGACAGGAAATGGGTCAAATCTATGGTTTTGGCTTCAAACGCGATGCTCAAGGGCGCATGATTTTCGGTGGTAATGGTATTCCGTTGCGGACGACTGACTTGATTTCTTACGGCAGTGCTTTGCCAAAATGGGTCGGTGGTTTCACCAACTCATTCAGCTATAAAGGTTTTAATCTATCTTTCTTGATTGATTTCAAGTTAGGTAATATGATGTTGTCGGGTACAAATTTCAATGCTGTCCGTCATGGTTTGCACAAAATGACTTTAGTCGGTCGTGAAGGTGGCGTTTTAGGCGTGGGTGTTAACGACAAAGGGGAAACCAATGCAGTTAAAGCACCTGTTCAAGATTATTGGTCGGTTGTGCGCTCATTGGCAATCATTGAGCCTGTTGTTTTTGACGGCGGCTATTGGAAACTACGTCAAATCACCTTTGGCTACGATATCATGCGGTTTATGCCTAAAAGTGTGCCTATCAAAGGTGCGAAGCTCAGTTTTGTTGCCAATAATGTTCTTTTACTCAAAAAGTGGATAGACAATATTGATCCAGAAACATTTGGCTACTCATCTGACAATCTCGTGGGTATGGAATCAACTGGTTTGCCTTCAACACGTAGCATTGGCTTTAATTTGAATTTGAAATTTTAGACCACTGATTGGGTTGATGCGACTGATTTACGCAGTTTTTCTTTTTGATATCCCGGAGGGAACTAAAAATCAGTGTAAACCAGTCGAATCAGCCCAATCTGTGGTCAAAGCCCCCCTCAGTATTTTGAGCATTTTATTATGTTTTTTCAATTAAAAAATCTAAATCATTTATTGATATGAAAAAGATACAATTTCTATTTTTCAAAAAAATGCCCTTCGTGGCAATGCTGTTATTAACAGGTTTGGTGTCTTGCGACAAAGGTTTTGATGACCTCAATATCAACTCAACCGCCGCAACCGCCATCAATCCCGTATTCACTTTGAATAATGCCACCATTAACTCATCGTTTGTCACCAGCACTGTGCTCTATGAAATGGGCATTGTGCAACAGATGGTGTCGCCAAACTCTGGGGTTTTGACAGGCGCAAATTTCAATCAAGACAACCGTGACAACACAGTACAGCATTGGCAACGTTATTATCGTTCAGTTATCAGATATGCGCAAGATGTTATCAATCAAACGAAAACATTGCCGACACGTAGTAACTTGTCAAATATGGCACGCATCCTAAAAGCCAATGCTTTTATGGTGCTGACCGATTCATATGGTGATGTGCCTTATGTGGATGCCGCTAAAGGTTATACCGACCAAGTCTTTTTGCCAAAATATGACACACAACAATCTATTTATGCAGATATCATTAAAGAACTCACCGAAGCCACAACGGCTTTGGATGCGTCAAAAACCATCGAAACTGCCGATGTTTTGTATGGTGGGAATATCGCTTTATGGAAAAAATTTGGCAATTCACTTTTGTTGCGCGCTGGTATGCGGTTGACAAAAGTTGATGCCAATTTAGCACAACAAACTGTAACAAAAGCACTTGCGGGTGGTGTTATGGATGCCAATACAGACAATGCCTTTGTGAAACATGATGCCAACTATGTCAATGGCATTGGCAATATGCTGAATTCGACAGAAGCGGCTAATATCTATTTAGCTGCGCCATTCGCCAATTATCTTAAAGCGACAAAAGACCCACGCTTGAAATCAATAGCTGTGCGATATGTCGGCGCAAAATCAGGTCCCGAGCAAACGGCTGCAAAAGCCTCAACAGACACCTCCGTACAAATCGGAATGCCTTTTGGCTTCGACAACAGCTCTATCAGCGCCGAAGTGACGAAAAACGGTTTAGCCAGTTTCTACGATTTCAGCCAAGTAGATAGAACTCGCATGACCAAAAATACGGCACCTTTATTTATGGTAACAGCCGCGCAAACTCAATTGCTTTTAGCAGAAGCTGCACAAAGAGGTTGGGTGACAGCTTCAACGGCTGCCGTTTATTTCGCCAAAGGTATTCGACTACACATGGAACAATTGGCGGCGTATGATGCTAATTCCGCCGTACCAGCTGCTTCAATTGATGCATATTTATTAGCCAATCCGCTTGTTCCGACCACAGCTTTGCAACAAATCAATACACAATATTGGGTTGCTTCTTTCCTCAATGGACCAGAAGCGTTTGCCAATTTCCGGCGCAGTGGTTTTCCAGTTTTGGCACCCAATCCGTTTCCTGGCAAAAGCATCAAAGGCTCTTTTATTAATCGTTTGACGTATCCGAATTCTGAAATATCGGTGAATAAAACCAATGTGGACGCTGCGATTGGTCGTCAGCGAGGTTCGCGACCTCAACGGCCGCCTGCTGGCCCGCTGGCTGTTGCTGACCAACGTGCCGGCGGAACTCGCCGACGCGGCAACCATCGCGCTTTGGTATTATTTTCGTTGGCGGATCGAGAGCCTGCACAAGCTGATCAAGAGCGCGGGCTGGCAACTGGAAAGCTGGCTGCAACGCGACGGCCACCGGATCTTGATCAAACTTCTGGTCGCCTTCGGTGCCTGTGCCTCGATCTGGGCTCTGGAACGAAGGCTCGACGCCGAGTCGAAGGCGC
>JANMJN010001311.1:0-3494 GCA_031371355.1 Saprospiraceae bacterium | reverse complement strand
TTCTGAACGAAGTCAAAGAATCTGTTAGTTTCCTACGGAATGACAAAAAAGATTCTTTCACATCGTTCAGAATGACAAAAAAGACGTTTAGTTCTTCAAACAGGCTTTTACAAAATCCACAAAAAGCGGATGTGGGTTTTCCACTGTACTTTTCAATTCAGGATGAAACTGAACACCCACAAACCACCGATGATTAGGGATTTCAACAATTTCAACCAAACCACTTTCTGGATTAATACCCGTTGCAACCATACCTGCTGCTTCTATCTGAGCTAAATAATTGTTATTAAACTCCCAACGATGCCGATGTCGTTCTTGAATATTTTGTTTTTTATAGGCATCAAAGGCTTTTGTGCCTTTTTTAATTTTACAATCGTAGGCACCCAAACGCATGGTGCCACCTTTTGCTGTGATGGTCTTTTGCTCTTCCATGAGGTCAATAACCGGATGGCTCGTTTCGGGATTGACTTCTGTTGAAGCCGCATCTTTTAAACCCAATACATGGCGAGAAAACTCGACAACGGCGGATTGCATACCTAAACAAATGCCAAAAAACGGCAAATTGTTTTCACGACAATACCGAATCGCTTCATATTTGCCTTCAATGCCCCGCTCTCCGAAACCTGGAGCGACTAAAATGCCATCAAAAGGGCTCAATAATTTACCAATATCTTTCCCTTTGATTTTTTCAAGTTGTTCTGAATGAATGGGTACGACTTTTACACGACATTCATTCACGGCGCCTGCATGCACAAAGGCTTCGTAAATGGACTTATAAGCGTCTTGCAATTCGTTGTATTTACCAACCAAACCGATGCGTATTTCATGGGTTGGATTTTTGAATTTACCTAAAAACTCTTTCCATTTCCGCAAATCGGGTTCACGGCGGTCGTGTAGTCTTAGTTTTGAGATGACGACTGAATCTAATTTCTCTTTGAGCATCAAAAGCGGCACATCATAAATCGTTTCAGCATTCATGGCTTCAATAACCGATCCCACTTCGACATTGCAAAACAAAGCGAGCTTTCTTTTGATGTCCATACTGAGGGGGTGCTCTTCAGTGCGACAAACGAGAATATCGGGCTGGATTCCTGTATTCAACAGCTCTTTGACACTGTGTTGTGTCGGTTTTGTCTTTAATTCACCAGCCGCTTTTAAATAAGGGACGAGCGTCAAATGCAAAACTAAACAATTGTCTGTACCCAATTCCCAACGCAATTGCCGCAAGGCTTCGAGATAGGGTAGTGACTCAATATCGCCGACTGTGCCGCCTAATTCAGTAATAATGATGTCATACTGAGGGGTCTGCCCAAGAACTTGAACACGCCTTTTGATTTCATCGGTCACATGCGGCACGACTTGTACCGTTTTGCCGAGATAATCGCCCGCCCTTTCACGGTCAATGATGGTTTGATAGATTCGCCCAGTTGTCACATTGTTCGCCTGTGAAGTGGGCGTGTTGAGAAAACGCTCATAATGACCCAAATCGAGGTCAGTTTCTGCCCCGTCGTCCGTCACATAACATTCGCCATGCTCATACGGATTGAGCGTGCCTGGATCAACGTTCAGATAAGGGTCGAATTTTTGAATCGTGACTGAAAAACCACGTGCTTGGAGGAGTTTAGCAAGGCTTGCTGCTATGATACCTTTTCCCAATGATGATGTTACACCGCCTGTTACGAATATGTACTTTGCCATAAATTGTTTATTGTCTCAGTTAAGACATTTGCTCTATTCATTTATGGGACACAAAGGTAGATTTTCCTTTGAAAAAGCAAGGAGCCCGTACGTTTATTTAACGGTTGGATTAGAAATTAATGAAAATGCCTTGCCAACGAGGTTATTATGAGCAATCATCTGCATATCATAGCTTACACCGAAAAGTTAGACCTCAGCGATGTGATGCGGGATTTTAAAAAGTTTACAGCCAATAAAATATTAGCCAGCATCCAACAAGAGCCAGAAAGCCGTCGGGAATGGCTTTTATATCTGTTTAAATATTATGCTGCCAAAAATACCAATAATCGAAATTATCAAGTTTGGCAGCAAGATAACCATCCGATTGCGTCGTGGACATTGCCTGTGATGTGGCAAAAGTTGAATTATATACATCTTAATCCAGTTAGAGCAGGTATTGTAAAAGAACAAACGCAATATGTTTACAGCAGTGCATCAGATTATTGGCTCAATACAGAGGGGATGCTCAAATTGGATTTTCTTGAACCGATTGGACCTATTTTGCCAACAGGTTATTATTGATGTAGTTGCCCCACTTGCACGTCTGGAGATGTGCGAATAGTGTGTTTCAGTCTGGAGACTGAAACGAGCGGTCGGGGGTCGGGGCGGTGTGCGTGTTTGTGGGAGGGGTGGAAGACTTAGCGCAGCGGGGCGTTTTATTTTTTCGACTGATTATCAACGATTTGCTGAACTCTGTCTTTTGAAATTTTTAAAGATTTGGCAATCAAATCAATCGGTATTCCATTTTCGTGCATACCAATTACGGCTTCAATTTCCTTTTTTTCCTCACCTTTTTGCTCTGCTTTATCCAACCTCGCTCGCTCGTCTTCTTCCCGCATAAATGAATAATCATAGGCATCCAATTCTTCCTGTGACCAAGTTTGCACATTGGCTTCTTCGTATGCCGATTTTAAACCCTCGTCATTTATATTATCAGGAACAACTTCGAGGCTTTCCGCATTCTTGATGAAATAAAGCCACTTTTCAGTCAGAGTTTTCAATTCGTGTAGTTCTTTATTGAATTTCGGCAACTCAATAAAATTGAACTCCATATCTTTTATAGTTTGTTCACCCGTTTCAATGTCTCGGACTTGGCTGCGGCTGATATAATTTTTATTTTCGGTATGCTCGAAATCCAATACGCCAATAAAAATTACAGGGCGAAGTTTTCGGTAGAAATCTGCCCGTTTTATCTGGTCAGAATAACTTTTCGAAGAATAGTAGAGTACCCGTTTCTCAAAACCGTCAATATCACCGACTTGCATTTCGATGATATAAGTTCGTCCTGCTTAGTCGGTAGCCTTTACGTCGATGATGGTGACTTTCCTTCCTTTCAGTTTGGGAAGTTGATACGGGTTGAGGATGGTGACCTGCGTAATGCGCTGGTCGCCGTGAAAGTCAAGCACGGCGTTCAGGAAAGAAATAAGCGTCTCTTTTCGGTTTTCGTTGCCGAAAATCTTGCGAAACGCAATATCATTTTTTACATCTACAAATTTCATTGTAATAATTTTGATGCAAAGGTAACGATATTCGACAACTTTTTAGTGACTTTACCTCCTGAAAAGGGTTAGACCTTTGCTTTGGTGATGTATTTTTGAAAATCAGAATTCTCTAACTGCGTCTTTATACCATATAAATCTTTACGCATCTCAATTGTCGTTTTCCAGAAATTTTCTATTGATTGGGTTTGCACAAATTCGCCCATCATTTTTACGACATTGTCATTGGCGTATAAAATCATATTTTTCCATTCAGCA
>JANMJN010001291.1:0-6021 GCA_031371355.1 Saprospiraceae bacterium | reverse complement strand
AGCACCGACTGCATAGCCAGCACTAATATCGTACAAGCATGACGAGTACAGATACTGCCGTTCAGTAAGCCCCAGATCTCCACACAGCGCTACTAAAGGACTTCGTACAGAGATAAAAAGTTGATTACAAGTGGTTTATATAATCTTGACATTGTTTGCAGTGATAAAAACGGTGTGACGACGACGACAACGTATCCAAATATTGTTCTGCTGGATGGTATAAAAACGACAGACTTTGGGGTTGTCGAACTTGTACACAAACAGGGCTTACCCAATGGTCAAAACTTGTTGAATAACGATGGTAGCTTGATTGACGGCGGAAGAACTTTTGAGGTGCGTCTTCAAAACAGAATAACCTACTGGCAATATAAAGAGAATCGAGGTGCGACATTAAACGATATTGACAATGCCAACCACGATGTTTTAGACGATGCTTTGGTGACGAAACAAGCCCGCGCTTTGACACGCAGCCAAATGCCGATTGACTTTGCCGAAAATGTGAAATTGCCCAGCCCCACAAGACTCACTATAAAAGAAAAAGATAACCGTTATTATACAGAAGTTATTTATTAGCAAGTATTTAGCAATTAGTAATAAACAATATTTAATAATATTAATTATCCAAAAAATCATTCAACGCATGGCTAGAGATTATAAAACGCCGGGTGTCTATGTTGAGGAAATAACCAAATTTCCCCCCTCAGTAGCGCAAGTCGAAACAGCAATTCCTGCATTTATCGGCTATACAGAACTCGTTGAACATCCAACGGCAGGGGATTTAAAGAATAAACCACGCCGCATTACTTCGATGTTGGAATACGAACGCTTTTTTGGTTCGGCAAAACACGAACAAGGTATTAAGGTTGATGTCAAACCCAATCCGAGCACGGGCGTTGCTGACATCGTCGTTTCGGTTACGACACCATCGAAATATAAAATGTATTACAGCCTACAATTCTATTTTGCGAACGGCGGCGGTCCTTGTTATGTCGTCTCTGTGGGCGATTATTCGACCGATACCATTGATTTCAATGAGCTGGCAGCAGGATTGAAGGTCTCAGACAAAGTGGACGAGATTACGCTTATTCTTTTCCCTGATGCGCAAGACATGAATGTTGACAATTTTTACAATATTCAGAAAGCGGCTTTGGATAGTTGTGTCAAGTTGCAAGATCGCTTTGTTATTATGGATGTACACAAAGCCGACGATATTGACCCAGATCCCAACAAGTCAATAGATACACTGAGGGATAAACTATCTGGTTCGACAGATATATTGAAATACGGTGCAGCCTACTACCCAAATGTGGAGACGATACTCGATTATGTATTCAATGACGACGATGTTGTTGTCAAAGTTGAAGGTAGCGATAAAAAGTTAGGCGATTTAAAAGCGACTAAAAATGCGCTGTATTTTCAAGTCAAAGCGGCTATTCTCGATAAGCCGCTTATCATGACCCCTTCGGCGGGTATTGCAGGCATTTATGCCGATGTGGATTCTAATCGCGGTGTTTGGAAAGCACCTGCCAATGTCAATATGAATTATGTCATCAAACCGACCATTATTATTTCTGATGATGAGCAAAAAGGCTTGAATGTAGATGTCAACGGTGGTAAATCCATCAATGTTGTTCGGTCATTCACAGGTCGAGGTTCGGCTATTGTTTGGGGTGCCCGTACATTGGCAGGTAATGACAATGAGTGGCGATACATTTCTGTGCGCCGTTTTTGCAATATGGTTGAAGAATCCGTCAAAAAAGCAGCAGGTCAATTCGTTTTTGAACCTAATGATGCCAATACATGGGTGCGGGTTAGAGCGATGATAGAAAATTTCTTGATTTTACAATGGCGTGCAGGTGCATTACAAGGCGCAAAACCCGATCATGCCTTCTATGTCGCTGTCGGTTTGAACCAAACGATGTCCGCTATTGACGTGTTGGAAGGGCGTATGATAGTCGAAATCGGTATGGCAGTCGTCCGTCCGGCAGAGTTTATCATTTTGCGCTTTAGCCAAATGATGCCGCAATCTTAAAATAGGTATCAAAATGTGCTATATCAATCATTTATCATTACTCAATAAAACCCAGAGGTCATGTCAGATGAAATAAAAAAATCGCCAACAGAAGAGAGTTTTAGAACATATCGAAAAGGGTTGAAGCCAGACATAAATAAGGCGAAAACCGATATGAAAGTAGCCCGAACTGGCTACAATGATGCAGTTCGCTCTCGTCAATTCAAACGGTGTACGTTTAAAAAAGCAGAGGCAGCCCTTGCAGAATACGAAGGACTACTCAACGGTGTCGTTACCGCAGCACATCAAGATGCCACTGAAATAGACACCAGTATCAAAAATTATATGGCGCAATCAGCAGCTGTAAAAACAGCGTTTAGTGCTGTGGTGGATTCGCTTCGTTCAGCCAAAAAAGCCCTATATGATGTCGAAACAACCGCCAGTGCGCTTGCTGAATTGGTCGAAAACTCTGAGCAATCGGAGGAAAATAAATGGTTGAAATCTCATATAAGCAGTTTTGAAACAACGATAAAGGATATTGCAGGAGATGTAAAAACCAGAAAACAAGGGCTTGCCGACCAGACCAATGACTTGGCAGATGATGCTTTTGAGGTCGCAGTAAAAGTTGTCGGAATAAACGCGTCTGTCAATATTGAGAGTTTGGCACCCCTCAGTACAAAAGTGCTTTCCGACCTAACGTTGTTAAAAACCGACGTTGAAGGCAATATAACGTATGCTTTAGGTGAGAAACAAAAAGCTCAAGTCGAATTGAATAAGCAGAATCAATCGCAAAGCAGTAACCGTGCGAATGTTTCACGGACACGTTTGATTTTTGCTGGTTTGAAAAACGTTGAGGCTTTTACCAAAACTCCTGATTGTAAGGAAGGTGCTGACCTAGCGAAAGATACGCGAAAGCAATTGGAAGACTTGGTCAAAAAAGTTGAACAATCCTTTGCTTGATGTGTGCATCAACAAGTAAAAAGTTTGGACTAATGACCATCTTTCATTGTTTTAAAATGTTGATAGTCAATATTTTAAAAAGAATTGTAACAGTTAAACATCTTTTTATTTATCCTTCTTTTAATCACATAAAAGAAGTCCAAAATAGCCAAGAAATCATGTCAGAAATTATCATAGCGAATCTTTCGCAAGAATACATAGACCACCTCAAATCTGAAACGCTGAAAGCTGAAAATCGGCTTAAAGAAGAGACGAAAGAATATGAGGTTAAGTCTAATCAATTTGTTGATGCAACAAACTGGAAGACGGCAATTGAAGCGTATTGGACAAAGGTCAAAAAGTCCGAAGATATTGCCGAAGAGGTTTTTACCAGCATCCGCAATATACTTGAACAAGCGTCAAAAGTCAATGCCAACATCGAATATACACTCGATGCCATCAAATTGCTCGTCTGCAATGTCCGCGAAATCAGCCGTGTTTTAGAACACATGACGGATGAATACCACACTTTGAAAAGTCAAATTGACAAAGTCGTTGCCCGCGATTCGAGTTTTAAAAAGGATAAAATTTATGATAAACTAACCGTTTTGGGCGATAAACTCAGTGTATCGGGTCAAGCTGCTGAAAATGCGATAGTGAAGGTTTTAGACCTCATTAAAGCCTGCTATATTTTACATCGTTCGATTGATAGTGAATATCGCCAGCATAAAGACTGGGTGGTTGACCATGTATTTGTTGAGTATATTGACGAAAACGGCATCTTGAAGCCGCTTAATATCTACGAAACGCCCGAAGTTGTTTGTGGTGAAAAAACCGTCACTGAACCCGGCTTGGAATGGCAAATAGGCAAATTAGATGCCTTACTCAGAGAGGGTATGCCACAACCTGACTATGATATGGACAACTATCCTTGTCAAGATGCAGCGGATTTTATCCCTACTTTCCCATTAAAAAAAGGTCAAGATCGCTATTACGACCAAACCCGCGAGCAACATCGTTTAGCAGCAGATAAAGTAAAAGAAGCCAAACTTGGATTGGAACAAGCGGACACGGACAAACGCTTGGCGGACTCCAGTTTTAAAGCTTATAAAGCTGCTCTCGACGCTGCTGAAGCGGCGAAAACGGGGAAGAAATGACCCCCTCAGTATAATTTGTAATTTCTAATTCAATAATTAAAAATAAATCATGGCAAACTATCCGCTTCCGAAATTTCATTTTAAAGTTGATTGGGCTGGCACCAATATCGGTTTTACTGAGGTCACTGGACTGACCGTTGAAACCGAAGCTATTGAGTATCGTCATGGTGCTGCCAAGGAATATAACAAAACCAAACAGCCAGGTTTGCAGAAATACGGCAATATCACTATGAAACGCGGCACATTTGAAAGCGATAATGAGTTCTACGCTTGGTGGGATCAAACGAAACTTTTTGAAGAAAAAGGTGCGGAATTCCGTCGTGACATCACAATAAGTTTGCTCAATGAAAAACATGAACCCATTGCTTCGTGGAAAATCAAAAATGCTTGGCCCACAAAAGTCCAGTATGCAGACCTCAAAGCAGATGCCAATGAAATTGCTATTGAAAGCGTCGAATTGGTGCATGAAGGCGTGACTGTTGATATTTCATAATTAATGGTGAATGGTGAATAATTTAATGGTGAATTTACACATTTATAATTTACTAAGTTTATGAAAATAAATATTTTACATAATCACCATTCACCATTCACCATTCACCATTCACCATTCACCATTCACCATTAAAAAGAAATGGCAGAAAAAAAAATTCCAAGATACTCTCCCCCAGTGGGTTTTCACTTTCGCGTAAGGTTTTTGGGCGGCAATGAAAACAGTACGGATACTTATTTTCAGTCGGTCGGGGGGTTGAGCGTACAAGTCCAGACTGAAACGTGGAAAGAAGGCGGTGAGAATCGCTTTGAACACACTTTGCCTGTACGAACAAAATACAGCGATTTGGTTTTGAAACGGGGCTTGTTTCGACCAACAGAATCAGAATGGACGGATTGGTTTAAAGACACAATGGAACTGATGTCCGAACCTTCGAGTGATCGTAAAAAATCGAAGTTTATGACACCTCGCGACATTTTCATTGAGTTGCTTAATGAAAAACATGAGCCATTAGCGACTTGGACTGTTGTTCACGCTTGGCCCAAAAACTGGAAAATCAACGACCTTAATGCCGAAAGAGGTGAAGTTCTCATTGAGTCTTTGGAGTTGAATTATAATTATTTTTTGTATGAAAAAGGGCACCATTCGTAAGGGGCGTGGGTCAATAGTTATTATCATTTTTTTTTGTAAATAATTAATAGTCAATATTTTATATTGATTTTAAAGTTTTTATTATCGAAATACTGACGGGGTTACGTATCGGATACTTTTAAAGTATCCGATACGTATGTACTACTAAACCAATAAAACAATGCCTGTCGAAATCAGAGAACTCAATATCAAAATCAACCTGTCCGATGAAGGGGGCAATGCGTCTTCTTCTGGTTCAGATGATACCAACGATGCCCAACAAGTCCTCGTTGAGGCTGTTATGGAAAAGGTTTTAGAGATTTTAAAAGAGAAACAAGAACGCTAATTAATGGTGAATGGCGAATTTGTAAAATATTGATATTCAAAAACTTAGTAGATTAAAGATGCGTAAATTCGTAATTCCTAATTCGTAATTCGTAATTCGTAATTCGTAATTCATTTTATCCACAACCAATGCCAGAACGCGCGCCTAATAAAAAGCCCAACGCATCGCCCGTCGTCATTAAGGCTTTCACAAATAAGAAACTCACTGGTACAGCAGTGAAAGAGTTTGCGCTGCCCATCAATCCAGAGAACTACGCGATGTCTTACAAAATTGAAGTGGACAAATCGGGTGGCAGCGGCAACAGTGGTTCGGATATAAAGTACAAAAAAACGCCACCTGAACAGCTCAAATTGGAGTTTATATTTGATAATACAGGGACGGTAATGGGCAATACGAAAGATGGCACGTCTGTTCAAGAGCAAATTAAGCAGTTTATGGAAGTCGT
>JANMJN010001249.1:0-4213 GCA_031371355.1 Saprospiraceae bacterium | reverse complement strand
TCAAGATTTTCACAAGAACCTATGTAGAACTTATTTATTTTATCTGAATAAATAATATAGGTATAATACATGATGTTTGTTTTCTCATCTTTAAAAGTGTGGAGGATGTGGGATTCGAACCCATGACCTTCCCGAAAGCCTTCGGGACGCTCTATAATTGAGCTAATCCTGTTGTGAAATTAAGAACTCAATATATTTTCGACTCTTTTTAGCTTTGATTCTGTATTCTTCTTTTTGTGCTTTGGAACGATTTTCAAACGAATTTGACCATTTCAGAATCCAAGGTATACCAGTTCTTGTAAAATTTGACCGTCCAGTATTATGGTCATTTAATCGGTTTTCAAGATTTTCACAAGAACCTATGTAGAACTTATTTATTTTATCTGAATAAATAATATAGGTATAATACATGATGTTTGTTTTCTCATCTTTAAAAGTGTGGAGGATGTGGGATTCGAACCCATGACCTCTTGCATGCCATGCAAGCGCTCTACCAACTGAGCTAATCCCCCTTTTACCGATCACCAAATTCGACGGCGAAAGTAGTAGAAAAAATGGGGATTTAAAAAATAAATTGATAAAATAATAGACTTAAACTTTTTGCCGCCGCTAAAAACCGTAACTTTGCGCCTTCAAAAAATCTTTTCATCAATTAATTCTCCATATTCTGATGGTTATTGAACAAAATAAGGTGGTTTTATGCCACTACACGCTTCGTGAAGGCACGGCAAGCGGTCAATTAATAGAAAGTACTGAGGGGGGCGAACCTCTTGGCTATATCCACGGCATCGGTGCAATGATTCCGATGTTCGAACAAAATTTAGAAGGTAAAAAATTAGGTGATGCTTTTGAGTTTGGCATCCCTTCGGGTGATGCATATGGCGAATACGATGCGGAGTCTGTAGCTGAAATCCCAAAGGCGGCATTCAACTTGGGCGAGATAAACCCGGATGATGTTTTCGTAGAGGGTGAAGTATTGCCTTTGCAAGACGAAAACGGCAATATGATGCAAGGTATCGTTGTAGAAGTGAAGGAGACGACAATAGTAGTTGACTTCAATCATCCGATGGCAGGCATTGATTTGTACTTCACGGGTGAAGTCGCTGGTGTACGTGATGCAACATCTGAAGAGCTGTCGCATCAACATGTACACGGCGAAGGTGGGCATCACCACTAAGTCTTTTTTCAAAAACTGTTGCAAATGATGAAAGTAGTTTTTACATTTGCGCCAGTTTTTAGCTCCTGTAGCTCAGTTGGTTAGTAGCACCTGACTCATAATCAGGGGGTCCCTGGTTCGAGCCCAGGCGGGAGCACAGATATAAAGCCTTGTCAATCAATCTTTTAAGGATGATTTTCAAGGCTTTTTTATTTGTGCTTGAAATGTTGGCTTAAGCAGGGTTTAAACTTTGGCAATTTTAAAAAAAGAAAATGCGACAAACCTAAGATGTCATTCGAGACACTCTCGCGCCGTATCCGTTTTGGCTCTTTTGCGCCATCCAATTACATTTTCACGACCAAAATCTCTTGCCAAACCGTCGTAAATCGTTGCGACCTAAATTCTGATTTCATAACCCATTTTGATTTATTATTACTCATAGCTGTACAAAACAGAACAGTTGACTTACCCATTTTACCATTGATTTCATCTACCACTTTCATCAGACTTTCACGGCGGATTTCTGTATCGGTATCAATAAAAAGATTGGTTTGTATCCCCTCAGTATCGCGGAGGTCAGTTGCCATAATGCCTGCTTTTTTGAAATAAAAACCGCATTTGTGCCATTCGGCAATCATCGCAGTTGCCGCTTGAATGAGGCGACCTGTGTCAGCAGTTGCGATAGGTAGCTCAACGGTTTTTGACAAATATGTACGACCATCGAGGCTATGGTTTTCTTTGAACCTATTTCGGACTAAAAAGACGGTTAAATTACTTGTTTTGACATTGAAAAATCGCAATTTTTCGCCCAAGCGCGTGGCGTGATGGGCAATAGCTTCTTCGAGTTGGGCAGGTTCAGACACCTCTTTTGGGAAAGACCTTGACACGACGATATTTTGTCGCGAGGTTTCTGGTGGTTCAACGTCGTAACAGGGAAAGCCTTTAAGTTCTTTGACTGTTCGTAAACCGACAACGCCCATTTCTTTGCGAATCCACGATTCGGGTGCACTGCGCAATTGCCAAACGGTTTTGATACCGAAGTTTTGCAGCCGTTCCGAATGCGCTCGACCGATGCCCCAAACTTCGCTGACGGGCATTTTGGTTAAAATAACTTCGTGTTGTGCCTCGTCAGCAAGCGAAAATACCCCCTCACCGAAGGCGTCTATGACAGTAAGAGGTTGTTTTTTAGCAATATGGTTTGCCAATTTTGCCAAAGTCTTTGTTGGCGCAATGCCTATGGAGACAGGAATACCTGTATGTTGGCGAACTTTCAGTCTTATATTTTGGCAAAAATCGAGGAGTGTTTTTGGATCTTTATGATAGAAATTGAGTTTCAAAAAGGCTTCATCAATCGAATATACTTCTATGTCGTCACAAAACGATTGCAAAACATTCATGACACGAGCCGACATATCGCCATATAATTGGTAGTTTGATGAGAAATATTTGACCTTATGTTGCCGAATCAAATCTCGAATCTGAAACAAGGGAACACCCATGGCAATACCCAACGCTTTTGCTTCATTGGACCGTGCTACAACGCAGCCATCGTTGTTCGATAAAACGACAATCGGTTGACCTTCGAGTTTGGGTTGAAAAACACGCTCGCAGGAAGCATAAAAATTATTGCAATCAACAAGTCCAAACATACCCATCCCTATTTAAACGTTGTGAATGACCTTTGTGACAACTCCCCAGACTTGAAAATTCGTATTTTCTTCAATCAAAATAGGCGGATAACCGAAGTTTTCAGCTGCTAAAAACACCGTTTTTCCTTGTCGGCAAAGCCGTTTGACAAGGAACTCGCCGTCCACAACTGCCACTATAATATCGCGCGGTTTAGCATTGAGCGACCGGTCAACTATCAAAATATCGCCGTTGAAAATACCTACGCCTTGCATCGAATCTCCTTCGACACGGATAAAGAATGTTGCCGATGGATTCTTTATACATAACTCATTAAGATCGAGTTTTTTATCCATATAATCGGCAGCAGGTGACGGAAAACCAGCCGAAACAGACTCGAAAAACGGTAGTTCAACGCGCACTTTTGGTAGCATTTGTTCACCTATATCAACTAAATTTTGACTCATAGTAAGACGGTTTTTGTTGAAAATTAGAAGCAAATTAAAACATAAAGTTTTATATAAACAAATTTGTTTTATATTTTTTTAGTAAGTTGTTTTGTTAATGAAAAACAAAAGCAACTTTTGTCTTATGTGTGTATAATAGATGTAAAGCTTAAACAAGTCCTTCCATAGCCAAATCAAGCGTTTCGATAGGTGGGATGCGAAAAAGAGCTGCAGACGGAGAAAGTAGGTTTTATAAAATACCACAGCAAGTGGCAGAAGTTGTCATGAGTGTCGTAGAAAACCTTCATCCACCTATCTGAATCAGAACTTCAGAATGGGCGAAACGATTTTGCCAATTGAAAACCGAAACCGATCTGGATGGAATGAAATCGAGGAATCAAGTCATTAACCCATTTCTAAGATAGAGGATTGGGCAATCTTGTTATTGAAAACACCCGATTTTTATATTTTGGGGCAGGCTTTAGCTTCTTCTTCAGCAGTATCGTCGCGTAGTTTTTCAAGAATACGGCTGAGTTCATCTGCTTCTTCAACCGAAATACGGTTAAAAGCGGCGAGGTTTATGCCTATTGTTTTGTCAATTTCTGCTAAAATAGATGAACCCGTCTCTGTCAAATGAACAAAAACAACGCGTCGGTCAGATGCGCATTCCACACGTTTCACGTATCCTTTCTGTTTCAGTTTTTCAACTAAACGACTGACATTTGACATTTTGTCAATCATGCGCCGCTTGATGTCGTTGACACTGACACCTTCTGGATATTGCCCCCTCAGTATGCGCAAGATATTGTACTGTTGATGCGACAATTGATAGGATTTGAAAAAGTTATCTTGGATATTGCACTGCCAACCGTTGGTCAACTCAATATTGATAATCGCTTTTAAATGAGGGTCGCTAATTTGACCAAGTATGGCGTTTTCTGCTTTCATGCTACAAAATTAAATGTTTAGACATATTTTTGCAAAA
>JANMJN010001210.1:0-2861 GCA_031371355.1 Saprospiraceae bacterium | reverse complement strand
ACAAGCGGCAGCGATGAGTGAAGCCGTTTTTTGCCTAATAATATCGTAGTAAATGTCTTCTTTTATGTCTAATCGGCGGGCTTTTTCGATTTGGAGCAATTCGCCTTCTGACATCTCTTTGACGGCATTCGACATGATGGTTAACAGCTTGAACTGATCATTTTTCAAGGCAACCAATAACCCTTGCGATAACAGGTAATCGCCTACTAAAACCGCTATTTTGTTTTTCCACAAAGCATTGACGCTAAAAAAACCGCGTCTTTCGTAGCTGTCATCCACCACATCGTCGTGTACAAGCGAGGCAGTGTGCAACAACTCAACCAACGAAGCCGCCACATAACTGGCGGGATTAAAAGTACCACACAGCTTTGCCGCAAAAAAAACAAACATGGGACGGACTTGTTTACCCTTTCGCTGCACGATATAGTACATGATTTTGTCAAGCAACGCCACATTGGTTTTCATCGAATCTCGAAAATGTTTTTCAAATTCTTCAAGCTCGTCGTTTATAGGTTTTTTTATATCGTCAAGTTTCATATTGCGTCGGGTAGTGAAGTTAAGTTCAACCGTTGGTCATTATATCTGTTATTTTTTACCTCTTTGGGTAAAATGGAATGGACTAATCAAAAGATGAGCAAAAGTAAGTCTCTATATTCAATATTTTTTGAAAAATAGAAAAAACAGCCCCCCTCAGTATTTTTTGAAAAAAGCCATATTTCCCTTAATTGGAAACATGGCTTTTGCTAAAAAGTTATTTTATCACAAAATAAAAGGCAACAATTACCCCCATCAGTAATTATTGCCTTTTGCTACTTGCTCGTTGTTCAATCTTCTTTAAAATTCCAAAGCGTTAAAAATCCAGTATGGAAATTTCCTTCCCTGAAATCCTTATTTTGCATCAATTTTTGATGAAAAGGAACAGTTGTTTTAACGCCTTCGACGATGAACTCATCTAATGCCCTTTCCATTTTTCGGATACATTCCTCCCGCGATTGAGCGCGGACTATGAGTTTGGCAATCATTGAATCATAATAAGGTGGTATCGTATAACCCGCATAAGCGTGTGTGTCAACACGTACACCATGACCTTTGGGCGTATGGAAAGACGTTATTTTACCAGGGCTTGGGCGGAAATCCATAAAAGGGTCTTCTGCATTGATGCGACACTCCATCGCAAACATTTTTGGCAAATAGTCTTTACCTGAAATCCTTTCGCCCGCAGCTATTTTTATCTGTTCTTTGATGAGGTCAAAGTCAATGATTTCTTCCGTCACAGGATGCTCTACTTGAATCCGTGTATTCATTTCCATAAAATAGAAATTACGGTATTTATCCACTAAGAACTCAACCGTACCAACCCCTTCGTAGTTGATAACTTGAGCCGCTTTACGAGCCGCTTCACCCATCTTTGTCCGCAACTCGTCGGTCATAAAGGGCGAAGGTGCTTCCTCAATCAATTTTTGATGCCTTCTTTGAATAGAACAATCGCGTTCTGACAAGTGACAGACATTGCCATATTGGTCGCCCGCAATTTGAAACTCGATGTGGCGTGGCTCTTCGATGTATTTTTCAATATAAACACCGTCGTTGCTAAAAGAAGCTTTGGCTTCGACACGCGCCATATTCCAATTGCTTTCAAACTCTTCGACATTACGAACGATGCGCATTCCTTTACCACCGCCACCTGCCGTTGCTTTAATGATGACGGGGAAACCAATTTTAACTGAAATCTCTTTACCCTCTTTTACATCGAGTACCAATCCATCTGAACCGGGTACAACAGGCACGCCTGCCTTAATCATTGTCTCCTTAGCCGTCACTTTGTCGCCCATCATACGGATATGATATGGGGTTGGTCCAATGAATTTTACACCATATTCCGTGCAAATTTCACAAAAATCAGCGTTTTCTGCCAGAAAACCGTAACCTGGGTGTATCGCATCGGCATTTGTAATTTCAACGGCTGCCATCAAACGTGGCACATTCAGGTAAGACTCTTTCGAGGATGGCGGACCGATACAAACCGCTTCATCCGCAAACCGAACGTGCAATGAGTCACGGTCTGCAGTCGAGTAAACAGCGACAGTCTTAATGCCCATTTCTTTACAAGTGCGGATGATACGCAGGGCAATTTCGCCACGATTGGCTATGAGTATTTTTTTGAACATAATTCTTCGAATGATGAATTATGAATGATGTATGATGAATGACGCATAATTCATCATTCATAATTCATCATCCATCATTATAAAATTACCCTTTCGGGTCAACGAGATATAGGACTTGGTCGTACTCAACGGGTGAAGCATCGTCAATACAGATTTTAACAATCTTACCTTGTACATCGGATTCTATTTCGTTGAAAAGTTTCATAGCTTCAACAATACAAACGACCTGACCTTTTTCCACTTTATCGCCTACTTTGACATAAGGCGGCTTGTCTGTGCCTGCAGAACGATAGAATGTACCGACAATGGGCGATTTAATTTCTAAAAAATTGCCCCCCTCGGTAACGACGGGCGCAGGTGAGGCAGACTCTGCTGATGCTGACATAGGTGTAGGTGCAGCAACAGGCGCAGGTGCAGCAGCAATAGGTGCGGAAGTAGCAACAGGTGCAGCTGTCGTTTGGTAAATCTGTTGCTTACCACTACTGTATTTTGAGGTGCGAATGGTGATTTTCTGCTCACCATCTTCGAGCCTAAACTCCGCAAGGTCACTTTTGTTAATAAGCTGTATAAGAGACTTTATTTCTTCGAATGTCATATTTGGTTGATTTTTTCTTTATCAATAATTAAACAATATTTGCATGAATAAGACAAAAGGCAGTTTTCAATTGGCAATTATAGGAAATTTATTTGATT
>JANMJN010000160.1:0-5776 GCA_031371355.1 Saprospiraceae bacterium | reverse complement strand
TAGATATTTAAGAAGACTATTCACACTTTTTTATCGTAGATTAGAAGATGAACAATATAAAAATTTTGTGGCAGTTTAGTCGCCCACATACCATTATCGGTAGTACACTCAGCATTTTGTCCATTTTTGCTTTGGCGATTGGCACAAGTACATCGGTTACAATTCCTTTACTGTTATTACCTATGAGTTTGCTCAGTGCATGGGCTTGCAACATTTACATCACAGGGTTAAATCAATGGACGGATGTAGCGGTTGATAAAATCAATAAACCATGGTTGCCTATTGCCGCAGGCACATTGTCAAAAACGAATGCTTTGTACATTGTTTTGGTTTGTGGTGCGGTTGCTTTGGGAACAGCGGCTTATTTATCCTTCCCTTTCTTCGTTTTGATAATTTTGATTATGGCAATTGGAACGGCTTATTCGCTACCACCGTTAAATCTCAAACGTAACCATTTATTCGCGGCAGCTGCCATATCTGTTGTCCGTGGTTTATTGGTAAACATAGGATTCTATGTGCATTTTCGACACGAAATGATGGGAGAATGGGCGTTTTCGTACGCAATTATGCCTTTAGTTGTCTTTGTTACTGCTTTCAGTCTGGGTATAGCTTGGTTCAAAGACATTCCTGACACCGAAGGCGATGTAATTTATCATTTCAGCACATTAGCCGTTACCAGTGGTAGAAAACGCGCATTTATGGCGGGGGTTATTGTTGTTTCATTCGCTTATCTCTATATCATCGTCACCGCTATTGCCGGTCAACTACCCGTTCCACTTTATTACATCATACCCCACAGTGCTGTTTTGCTTATTTTCCTATGGCAAGCCTATTTATTGCAATTGGCTGACGATAAAAAAGTCAAAAGTTTCTATTTATTCTTCTGGGGCTTGTTTTTCCTCGAGTATTTACTCTATCCGTTAGGTTTTTATTTGCCATTATAGTGGTAATAATGTAACTAATTCCAAAAATTATGTAACGTTTCTTTTTAGCAACAGGCTCACCTTTGCAGTGTCGAAAACGTACAACAAATATATCCTTTAACGTCCATAAATTCCCACAACATGATAGAGTCTTATGATATCTGGTTATTTTTTCTATTAACGGTTTGTATGGTTCTGATAAACACCGAACCGAAGGGAATTAAGAAAATTGAAAATGGCTTTTAGTATTAAAAATGCAAATTTGGAACAAAACTTCAATCCTTAAACAAATGACAAATGCTTATTCATAACAAATATCAGTCAAGCACCGTCCTCAATGTTAAGCCAGTTCAACACAATACCTTGGATTGGGCGCACATCTACGATACGTATTCACCGATGATGTATGGCACTATACTCAAGATGACAGGTGATGTAAGAATGGCGGATATTATTTTAGAAGAAGTTTTTATTGAATTGCACAAGAAGGAGATATTTCTGCGGCACAATACGCCACTAAACCATGTACTGCTTAGACATACGTTCAAATCAACCATAAAACATTTAGAAACACGTGGTCAAAATATCCATAAATCATTCAACGCCCATTATCCGCTAATCAATAAGTTCTATTTTGAGCAAACGACTTTAAAAGAGGTGGCATTAGAATTAGACATAACAGAGCAAGAAGTGCTCAAAAACTTGCGTGCTGAATTCAATCATTTTTGCAATAAATAAACAGATGATAGAAGTAAAAAAAGAAGGCGTTTTAATGAATAAAACGTTACTTGGTTTTGAAAACGAAGGCGTGCTAAATCCTGCTACAATTCGAGATGGTGACTGTATCCATCTATTTTACAGAGCCGTCAGTAAAGGCAATCATTCAAGTGTAGGTTACTGCAAATTAAAAGACCCCTTAACAATTGAAGAACGTTACGATGTCCCTGTGCTTTATCCTCAGTTTGATTACGAATCGCAAGGGGTTGAAGATCCGCGCATTGTGAAAATTGAAGACACATATTATTTAACTTATGCGGCTTATGATGGCATAAATGCGCTCGGTGCTCTGGCAACTTCAACAGATTTAATACATTGGAATAAGTATGGCATAATCGTACCCCATACAACCTACGATGAGTTTAAACATCTTGCAGGGTGCAAAACGCCGTTGAATGAGAAATATGCCCGTTACAATGATCGTAATACCTTGCATTTGACAAATCCAAATAAAAAAATATTGTTGTGGGATAAGAATGTGATGTTCTTTCCAAGAAAAATAAACAATCAATTATATTTTTTACATCGTGTAAAACCAGATATCCAAATCGCCGCTGTTAATAATTTGGAAGAATTGACAAAAGAATTTTGGGATAATTATTTGCTTCATTGGTGCGACAATATCGCTCTTGCGCCTAAATTCGACCATGAAGTGAGTTATATTGGTGGCGGTTGCCCACCCATAGAAACAGAACATGGTTGGTTAATTATTTATCACGCTGTACACGACAGCATTAGGGGGTATGTATATTGTACTTGCGTGGCTTTATTGGACTTAGAAAATCCGTTAAAAGAAATCGCTCGACTACCCTATCCTTTGTTCGAGCCAGGAGAAGATTGGGAATTGGAAGGAGAGGTAAATAATGTGTGTTTCCCTTCAGGAGCAATCGTTTCTGATGATACTTTATATATTTATTATGGTGCGGCTGATGAGCGTATTGCGACGGCTTCGACGAGTTTTTCGGAGCTTGTAGCGGAATTGTTGCTGTATAAATAATCTCACAGTCTTAGGAAGCCTTAAGACTTAATCCCAATCTCTGCTAAGTAAGTGAGGAGACATAATTATTCGATTTGTTGGAAATCAATCATTTAGACTGATCAGTATTTTCCTGTTTGTTTGAGTCGAACAACTTATTTTATACTGAGGGGGGGATTTAAATTCATTTCATTCACTAATACAAATAAAAAAAATGAACAAACAAGCATATTCAACGATTGGAGCAGAAGCACCAACTATCATTTTGAATAGGGTGTATGTTAATAATGAAAAACTATATCCTACGCAACTCAATGCCTTACCCGAGATTTTATTGATAACTTCTTATCCGCCAAGAGAATGTGGCATTGCCACCTATTCACAAGATTTGTTCAAGGCACTCAACAATAAATTTAGCAATTCATTTGCGCTCAAAGTCTGTGCGCTTGAATCGGGAAAAACAAATAATGCGTATCCCGATGAAGTAAAATACATTTTGGATACCAATTCTTCGAGCAAATATGTAGAGTTGACGAATACGATTAACAACAATCCCCGCATCAAGTTGGTATTGATTCAACATGAGTTTGGTTTATTTAATAGTGCTGATTCAGATACTTTCTTACAATTTATTTACTCGGTTACCAAACCTGTGACAATTGTTTTTCATACTGTTCTACCCCGCCCCGATGATGTTTTTAAAACAAAAGTGCGGCATATTGCGGCGGCTTCTACATCCATTATCGTCATGACCAAAAACGCTGCTCGGATTTTGAACGACGATTATGGTGTTTCGACAAATAAAATCAGCGTCATACCTCACGGCACGCATTTAGTTCCGCATTTGAACAAAGAAGAATTGAAAGAAAAATATGGTCTAATGGGCAAAAAAGTACTTTCTACTTTCGGGCTTTTGAGTTCAGGAAAAAGTATTGAAACAACTTTAGACGCTTTGCCCGAAGTTGTCAATATAAATCCCGATGTCCTGTTTCTCGTTCTCGGAAAAACGCACCCCTCAGTAAAACAGGAAGAAGGGGAAAAATATCGAGAGATGTTGGAAGCCAAAGTCGAAGCCTTGAGCCTTAAAAATCATGTAAAATTCGTTAACGAATATCTCCGTTTGGAAGATTTATTGGAGTATTTGCAATTGACAGATATTTATTTGTTTACATCAAAAGACCCAAATCAAGCCGTTAGTGGCACTTTTTCTTATGCCATGAGTTGCGGATGTCCAATTATTTCAACACCGATTCCTCATGCAAAGGAAATACTGAGGGGCAATACGGGTATTATTTTTGACTTTGAAAATGTGCAACAATTGACAGAAGCGATTAACCATTTGATGTCCGACGAGCGAATAAGAATGGATTTTAGTGCCCGCACTTTGCACAATATCGTGCCGACGGCTTGGGAAAATTCAGCGATTGCTCATGCTTTGCTGTTGCAACAAGTAGCAGGGAAATCAATGGATATGACAGCTACGAATCATCAAAAAGACAAAATTTCCTTAGAATATCGTTTGCCCGTCCTCAATTTAGACCATGTCAAAAAAATGACGACGGATGTTGGTATCATTCAATTTTCCAAAATCAATCAACCTGATATTGAAACAGGCTACACGATAGACGACAACGCACGCGGCTTAGTTGCCATGTGTATGCACTACGAATTGACGGGCGACAAAGCGGATTTGCCTTATATTCGAACGTACTTGAATTTTATACATTTCTGTCAACAAGCCGACGGCAATTTTTTGAATTATGTAGACAAAAATCGTGAATTTACGCCACAAAACAATGAAAACTTAGCCGATTCTAACGGTAGAGCAATGTGGGCTTTGGGTTTTTTGATGTCAAAAAGCGCCATTTTACCCAAAGAATTGACCAAAACGGCAGATGCAATTATGCAAAAAGCCTTGGTTCATTTAGAAACTTTGCACTCAACACGCACCATGGCTTTTGTTATAAAAGGTTTGTATTACTACAATCTCGTAAAAAAATCACAGGAAAACACCGCGCTCATCAAAACTTTGGCGAACCGCTTGGTTCAAATGTATCGCCACGAATCTGAGCCGACTTGGCAATGGTTTGAGAGTTATTTGACATACGGCAACAGCATTTTGCCCGAAGCAATGTTGTGCGCGTATATGGAAACAGGCAATGTGGATTATAAAAATATCGCCAAATCGTCTTTCGATTTCCTTTTGTCTTTGACATTTAACGAAAGTCGAATAAAAGTCATTTCTAATAAAACATGGTTGCAAAAAGGGCAACAAGCCGCTGAACACGGCGAACAACCGATTGACGTGGCTTATACGATTTTAGCATTGCAAAAGTTTTACGAAGTCTTTCGCCAAGACAGCTATTTGCAAAAAATGGAAACGGCTTTTGATTGGTTTTTGGGCAATAATCATTTGCACCAAATCATTTACAACCCCTGCACAGGCGGCTGTTATGACGGTTTGGAAGAACATTCTGTGAACCTAAATCAAGGGTCTGAATCTACTTTGAGTTACTTAATGGCGCGTTTGACGATTGAAAAACAGAGAAATGAGCGATAAAAGCCCAAAATCTGTGGCGATTATCGTCGCACATCCCGACGACGAAACTTTGTGGGCGGGCGGCACGATATTGAGCAATCCGACATGGCATTGTTTCATCGTCAGCCTTTGTAGAAGCAGCGACGAAGACCGTGCGCCTAAGTTTTATAAAGCTTTAAAAGTGCTAAAATCGGAAGGCATCATGGGCGACCTTGATGATGGACCCGACCAAAAACCGTTGATAGAAAGCGAAATAGAACAAACAATATTGGATTTATTGCCAAAAAAGCCATTTGATTTAATCATTACGCATAACCCAAATGGCGAATATACAAGACATCTTCGGCACGAGGAAGTGAGTAAAGCAGTGATTAATCTTTGGCATAGGGGCAAAATATCGGCAACGGAACTGTGGACTTTTGCTTACGAAGACGGGGATAAAGCGTATTTTCCAAAACCGAATGAAAATGCACCCATTCACACTGAATTGACGGAACAGGTTTGGCTTTGGAAATACTTATTGATGACCGAAACGTATGGTTTCCAAAGAGACAGTTGGGA
>JANMJN010001197.1:0-3547 GCA_031371355.1 Saprospiraceae bacterium | reverse complement strand
ACCCCCCCAGTATTGGCGGCAATCAAGTTGATCGAATCCTCGAGGATAAGCAAGGCAACCTGTTGGTCTCTGGTGGTGGGATCCTAATAGATCCCATGAATCCTATGTTTTTAGATATATTCGACCCTGAACACAATACTTTCACACATCTCTTGCCTGCTGATGTCATGGGCGACCCCTGTTCCGTTATAGAAGATAAGAATGGTAATCTCTGGTTTACACCTTTCCCGTTTGGCATTCGAAAACTCAATCCTAAAACAGGAGAATATAAAACATTCACCGTCAATAACGGGGCTTTAGTTTTGGACAGAATAATAGATATGGTTCTGGGTTCGGACAACAATATTTGGTTGTTTTCAAAAGACTTCATTATCAGATTAAACCCTGAAACTGAATCATTTTATTACTTTTCAGCACCTCACGGTGTTAAGACTGCCAAGTTTACCTATGTCAGCGGTTCTTACAAAAGCCCTGATGGCGAAATCTTCTTTAGTGGTGAAGGTGGCTTCCATGCCTTTTACCCTGATAAAGTTCAACAATTAGCAAGTGACTATCCACCTCATGTACGCATAACAGGATTGAAAGTCTTGGATGCTTTTGTTATGCCTTATAAAGACGATATATTAAGTCGTCCTATTTGGGAAACAAACGAGATTCGACTGCCACACAACCGCAATGTGTTTTCCCTTTTTGTTTCTTCTTTTGATTTCAATGCACCCGAATTGTGTGCGCTTGAATACAAACTCGAAAACTATGACCGAAAATGGCGCAATGACTTACGCAAAGGTGAAGCTACTTATATCAATGTACCGCCTGGCAAGTATGTCTTTCGGGTTCGCGGCACCAATAGTTTAGGGGAATGGAGTAAAGAAGATACCACCCTTCGCATCGTTGTATTGCCTCCTTGGTGGCAGACTTGGTGGGCATATTTGCTTTTTATTGTGTTAATCGGCGGAGGCATTTTCGCTTTTTATCGCTTTCAACTCAACCGTCGGTTAGAACATACAGAAGCACTGCGGATACAAGAATTAGATGCGGTAAAAACAAAGTTGTACACCAATATCACCCATGAATTTCGCACTCCGCTCACAGTTATTCTGGGCATGGCGCAACAGGTTTTGGATAATCCAAAGGAACATTTACAAGAGGGTTTGAGTATGATTATCCGCAATGGACAAAACTTACTCAACCTTGTCAACCAAATGCTGGATCTCAGCAAAGTAGAAAACGACAAATTATCACTTCATTATCAACAAGGTGATGTCGTGTCTTTCCTTAAATACAGTACTGAAAGTTTTCACTCATTAGCCGATAACAAAGATATAGAAATTCATTTCCATACAGATATAGACGCACTCGTCATGGATCATGATGAAGCACGGTTGCAACAAGTTCTTGCAAACCTGTTGTCGAATGCCATCAAATTCACGCCAGAGGGTGGACACGTTTATGTATCCACGAGCAAACAAAACAATGAACTTCGCATTAAAATCAAAGATACAGGTATTGGTATCGCGGAAACAGACCTTCCTTTTATTTTTGACCGCTTCTATCAAGTGGACGATACGCATACCCGACTTGGTGAAGGTACTGGCATTGGTTTGGCACTGACACATGAGTTGGTAAAACTGATGGAAGGCAATATTAGGGTCAAAAGTCAAATAAATGAAGGGACTGAATTTGAGGTGATACTACCCATACACCATTTAGCAAATATTCAAGTGGGAAATGGCGATGCAAAACAAATGCAAGGGGTGCAGCCTGACATTGAAAAGGTTGTTTTATCAGAAGAACATCAACCCGTAATCGCTGAGGAAAATGCCCATATTGAAAAACCGTTGGTACTGATTGCCGATGATAATGCCGATGTACTGACTTATCTTATCACTTGTTTAGCCACAGATTATCGTCTTGAAATTGCCAAAGATGGGCAAGAGGCAGAAAATATCGCTTTAAATACAATTCCTGACCTTATCGTATTAGATGTAATGATGCCATTTAAAGACGGCTTTGAAGTCTGTAAAACCTTGAAACAGGACGAACGCACCAGTCATATTCCCATTATACTACTCACAGCCAAAGCAGATTTAGGCAGCAAGTTGGAAGGCTTAGAACGAGGCGCCGATGCTTATCTGATGAAGCCCTTTCACAAAGATGAACTGTTGCTGCGGATTAAAAATCTGCTTGAATTGCGCCAGCAATTACAAAGACATTATCTATCAATGGCAGATTATACTGAGGGGGTGGACAACCAAGCGGAAGAAATACAGATAGGGAACAACAGTCAAACCGTGATTGGCTTAGAAAATGCTTTTGTCATTAAAGTACGGAAAACCATTGAAGCACATCTGAACGATTATCGTTTCGATGTAGAAAAGCTATGCCATGCCTTGGCTTTGAGTCATTCGCAAGTGCATCGCAAACTCTCCGCTTTGACAGGTCTTTCTGCAACGAGTTTTATTCGCTATGTCCGATTGGTTAAAGCTAAAGAATTGCTGCTTAATTCAGGTTTTAGCATCACAGCCGTTGCTTATGACAGCGGCTTCAATGACCCTGCCTATTTCAGCCGCATATTTAAACAAGAGTTTGGTGTGACACCACAAGCGTGGAGGGAGCAAAATCTTGTGTAAATGCAATACCAATCCTAATTGTGCACAATTTGTCCAATCGTTTTTTCCCTCAATGCAATACTAATCCTATTTGTGCACTATATGTCCAAGGGTCTTTTATCAAAGAACGTCACCTTTGAAGTATCAATTAAAGATGATAAGAATAAAACCTATTTAAAAAACAATTTAAAAATCTAAATCATGAAAAACAGGATCCTTTTTTTAGCAATCGTGGCATCTTTATTTGCCATATCATACAATAGCGTTGCCGCTTCTTTTAATGATGATCAAATGAAAGTCAATATTAAGAAGGGTGAAAAAGCAAAAACCCTTGAATTCAGTATCGGCAATATAATGGGTCAGACGACACACGTCAGCATTCAAAACTTAATAGGTGGAATCGGCATAAATACGGAGATTAAAGACAAATATTCATATATGGGCAAGATGAATCTGTCTTTAGTACCTGATGGTGAATATATTCTTTTAATCGAAAATGCCACCAGTCGTTATGTAAGGGCTTTTTTAATGAAAGGCAACGATGTATTCTTATTTGAAGAAGGCACTATTCAAAATTCAGTGACTCCATCAATGAGCAACTTTAACAGTACTAATGTAAATAATAAGGAGAAAATCAGTTATGGATGTGTCCGGAGTTTAAAAAACACATCGTCAAACATCAATTTTGTTTTTTGTGAAACATCAGAACGCGCTTATTTTCAGTTCTTCGCTGTTTCCGATAAAGGTTTGGTATTTGAAAATGCACAAAATATAATGAAAACAATAAACAAGAAATCCAAAGGCGATGTCGCAAGTGGTTTAGTGATAAAATGATACATTATCTAAAGGGCGCACCTTTGAATTGTAGAAAGAGACAATAAAAGAAGAAAGGTAGTAAATAACGCATAATTTTGTGTTGGACAATACAAAATATAAAC
>JANMJN010001176.1:0-3045 GCA_031371355.1 Saprospiraceae bacterium | reverse complement strand
ATGTTATTTGCTCCTTATTTCTAAAACATTTAAAAATATGAAAAAAAAGGTACTTATCAATTTTTTATTTATCTTATTGACTGCCAACTATTTAGGGGCTCAAAAAACCATTACGGAAGAGGAACAAGCGTGGTTCGGTGTTTTCAACCAAACCCGATTTTCTAATAAATGGGGTACATGGACGGATGTTCATTTCCGATTGAAGGATAATTTTGTCAAAGAGCCATCGCAGTTTATATTGCGTGTTGGTCCCACATATTATTTGAGCGATGATGTGCGTTTGACGGCGGCTTATAGTTTTGTCAATATCTTTCCCGACGAAACACATAAAAATATTTCGCAGCCCGAACATCGTCCGTTTCAACAAATACAATGGTTTACAAAATTGCCTTTCGGCAAACTGATGCAGTGGGTACGTTTAGAAGAGCGTTTCCGTCGAAAAATAAAAAATGACAACGAATTGGCAGACGGCTATAATTTCAATTGGCGGACGCGCTGCAATTTCGCTCTTTTCATACCCCTCAGTAAAAAAGGCTTTGCGCCCAGGAGTTGGCAATTTTTGTTGAATGATGAAGTAATGGTCAATTTTGGGAAGAATATTGTCTATAATTATTTTGACCAAAACCGCCTTTTTGGTGGATTTGTGTATCAAATTTCAAAGGAATCGCTTTTGCAATTCGGCTACATGAATGTTTTTCAGCAGCAAGCAGCAGGCAATAAATATAAAAATATTCATACTTTTAGATTGTTTTATTCTCATAATTTTGATTTAAGGGAAAAGAATGAAACGAAATAGTACCACACATTTCAAGTATAGTGCTTGGTTGAAGAGCGTGCGGAAAACTACGTGCGTACTTTTCGTAAATAAGAAAATTAAAGAAAAAACTCTTTTAAATACGACTATTTTTATAGGATTAGTGTAAATTTGCAAAAAATTAATTTTTACTTAAATCTTGGTTAGATGTTGAGTTATTTTAAATTTGCAGATAACTAAATCTAAATCATTGAAAATCAGTGAATAATCTGATTTACTCACCGAGGGTTCGGTGTGTAATTTCGTAAATATACGAGTAGGGGTATTTGCCCAAACGAAATCAAAACAGTGTTTCAAGTAAAATTTACGCTCTATCATGGAAATAGGAATCGTACTTCTATTATTGGTCGTTGCTGTTATATTGTTATCTATTGAAACAATTTCGCCCGACTTCATTGCTTTAGGGTTATTAATTGTTTTAGTTTCAACCAAAATACTAACTTTTGACGAAGCTTTTAAAGGTTTTGGTAGTGAATTCATCATTATGTTAGCAGCCGTATTTATCGTCGGAGAAGCACTCCAACAAAACGGTATGGTTGACCTTGCCGCTCAACGTATTGGACGTCTACAGAATATCCCCACTTGGGCATTAATCGGGACTATTATGGCGAGCGCAGCGGGGATGTCTGCTTTTATGAACAATACGACTGTTTCTGCAGTGCTGCTTGCGCCTGTCGTCAGTATCGCTAAAAGAGTCGGTATCAGTCCGTCCAAACTTTTAATGCCTATGGCATTTGCGGCATTAATGGGTGGTACATGTACGCTCATAGGCACGTCAACAAATATAGCAGGTAATGCGTATCTCGTTAAAAAAGGTTTCGAAAGTATGACCATGTTCGAATTGCTACCAATTGGTCTGCCTTTGACCATTATAGGTATTATAGTCATGGCTCTTGGACATCGTTTGATTCCTGCTCGTGCTGCTATTGCTTCTGAAACTGGATTTACAGAACGTTACGAAATCCGCAAGTATCTCAGTCGTGTCCGTGTGTTGGCACAATCACCCTTAGTAGGGCAACATATTTTTAGCCTCAATTTAGGTCGAAATGAGATACGAATTCTCAAAATCATTCGCCAAAATAGAGATATTTTTCCTGATGCTAATACCACCCTTCAAAGTGAGGATTTATTAGTTATCGAAGGTGTACAAGAAGATATATCGGCTCTTCGTCGGGAACAAGGACTTGAATTGGCAAGTGGAACGGTGAGTGATGCCGATTTACAAGACAATTCGGTGCGACTCGTTGAATTGCTGATTGAACCAACTTCTACTCTTATCAATCGGACATTAATTGAAACTGATTTTCGGAAAAAATATCACATTACGATTTTAGCCATTCACCGAAAGAATGAAAATATTACCGATGATATAGCACTCACCCATTTGCATACAGGGGATGTTTTGTTGGGACAAGGGCGAATTGAAGATGTTGCTCTTTTGCAAAACAGTAATGATTTGATTGTCTTACAAGAAATCTCTGAAAACAAGCCTTTTGATATGCGTAAAGGTTTGATTACATTACTATTATTTTTTAGCGCGATATTATTAGGGTCAATAGAAATAGGTGGTAAACCTATTTTGCCATTAGGTATTTCATTTTTGGGCGCAGCATTATTGAGCATAGCTACGGGTTGCATTACACCCGAAAATGCATATAGTGCTATTGACAGGCGTTTGTTGATTCTCATCGCAGGTATGACCGCTTTTGGTATCGCCATGAGTAATACGGGCACCGATAAGTTTTTAGCCCATTTAGTTGTTGATTATCTATCTCCGTTTGGTACATTGACCGTTTTAGCGGGATTTATGGTGTTAACCATCATATTAACACAGCCTATGTCAAATGCAGCTGCAGCGATGGTCGTATTGCCCATAGCTTTGGAAACAGCGAAAGCCTTGCAAGTCAATGAACGCACTTTTGCCATAGCGGTCATTGTTTCCGCTTCGATTTCGATGATTACACCGTTTGAACCTTGTTGTATTCTCGTAAGTGGTGCGGGGCAGTATAAAGTCCGAGATTTTATGAAAATGGGCGGCTTAATGACCCTTGTTTTTTTAGCAGTGATGCTTTTTTTGATTCCAATGATTTGGAAACTGTAATTGTAGTACTTTGATGTTTGAAAAATGAAAAAATTATTTATCTGTATTACCTTTATTTTAATTGTTTTATATTTGAAATCGCAAGTTGTTCATCAACAAACTTATTGGACACGCCTGTATGCCAGAGTAA
>JANMJN010001171.1:0-2597 GCA_031371355.1 Saprospiraceae bacterium | reverse complement strand
CCCCTCCCATCTGTCTAATCTGTGGTCCATTGATTTAAGACTTTCAAACACCCTTTCAATATACTAATCCTATTGAATTAACGCTAAATGCCTACATTCAGGGAATATTCAAACGCTCTATTCTCTTAAAATTAATCTTCGTAAAGCACCTAACATCTTGAAACCCCTCGTTTCAACGAGAGGAAAAGCCTAAAGTCGTGGGTTATTGTGACCCGCCGATTGAAAATCGGTGGTTTCAAGATGTTAGATGCTTTATAAGAAAACCCGACTTACTTAATTCTGTAATTTATTCGTGTGATTTAATCCTTAACAGCTTTCTAATCCTGTCCATCCTAATTTTTGTGTTAAAAATAAGTTTGCTTAGACTTTCAATAAATCAATATATTGATTCTGTAAATGATTGAAGTCATTATCGGTGGTTACAAACCTAAATTGCCCGATATGCGCAGTTGCAGCTAACCAAATATCGTTTTTACCCATACTGCGAGCAGATAAACCCAAAGGACGACCCGCCAATTTGCCTTGACTGAACGCATCTATTTCGGCATAAGCATGTATTATTTCTTCGTAAATGCCTATAAGTTGGATTTGTTCGATAATTTCTTGCAATCGTTGTCTGCGTGAAGCACCCCAATTGAGTTGATAAGCCAATGATTCGATTTCACCGATGTTAATGACCGATAGAAATACGTTGTATCCTTCTTCAAAAAAATGAAAACGTGTTTTCCAATCGTTGTATTTATCCGAATTGCGGATATAATGCACCAAAATATTGGTGTCCCATAAGTAGTTCATAGTTGCAAGAAGTGAAGTGAGAGAATAATGGATTTACAGCATTTTACACAGTTCTTCGGCAGAAGGTTCGTTTTCAAAAAGTTCAACAAGTGCCGATATATGGGTCGGTTGCACCGCAAAAGCCGTTAAATCTGTCGGAAATTTTCCCATGTTTAAGGAAACAGGTGTCCAAGTTCGGACAATTTTGGTAGGTTGCTTAGGCAAAATGTGGCGTTCACGCAATATAAGTGTAAATGCCTCTACCGTCAAACGAGCAATGTCTGCGGCTTGATGGAGCGTAATGCCTTTTTTATCAAATAGTATCACCGCCAATTCTAAACGAACTTCGGCTTCGGTCATTAAAATGTTGTCATTGATTTCTAATATCATCTTGAATGGGTTTTGATGTACGTACAAAAATAATACAAATTTCTGAATGAAGGATAAAATCATCCATTTAAGGGTTTTAAAAACCCAAACCCAACGCCAACCGAACCATCCGCTTCGGATTCGGATAAAAACGAATGACTTGATAATCGGTATTGAACACATTGGTGATTTGCAACCGTAGCTCGGTTTTCAAACCGAGCCGCCCAATAAACCCTCGCCGTACTGAGGGGGTAAACCCAAGCGTCGCATCTGCCAAAGTAAACGGATTTGTCCAAGTCGTCTTGTCCGTTGTGCCAAAACGTCGGCTCGAAGCGGTTTGTGTCCACGCGAAATAACCGTTTTTATACGTCAACCAAGCACTCAAGCTGCCATTGTGGGCGGGTACGAACAATTGCACGCCGCCGTTGCCATCTGTGGCGTGTACATATTGGTATTGCGCATTGATTTTGTAGCCAAACGCCTTGATTGTGCCTTGAAAACGCAGCCACGTTTCGATGCCCCGAGACAAAAAACGGTTGATATTCGTCGGTCGCCACCGTCCGTCGCTTTGCGGTTGCCACACAATGCGGTTTGACATCTCAATATCAAACGCCGTTAGGTGCGCTTGAAAAGAACGGTGTGCGCTGTGGCTTTTGTAACTGATACCGACTTCTTTTGACCACCCTTGTTCGGTTTCTAAGTTCCGATTGCCCAATTCTGCCCAGTACAAATCGTTAAACGTAGGCACATTAAAGTTGCGGGAGAGCGAACCACGTAGTTTTAATTGATAATGGATAGTGGATAATGGATAATTGGAGGTTGCTGATTGCTCACTGTTAACTGATTCAAACAGTGTTTTCTCGAAGCCGAATGAAAAGGTGGTGGGTTGCAGTTTGTTCAGATATTCTTGACGGATATTGGCGGATAAAGTGATGAATTTTGTGGTCAAAGCATCGTTGACAAACAAAGCCAAGCGGGTGCGTTGATGATTGTCGTCATAATTGCTGTTGTCAGAACGGTCAGCAGTGGTATTAAAGCCCGTCCGAAGGGTGTGTTTGGGCGAAAAATTATAGTTCCATTCCGCTTCGCCGACATAAGTACGGATATTGTTTTGACTGTTTGAGACAATATCAGAGTTGTAATGGTTTTTATCAAACACAAACGCCCCACGCACTTTGAGATAAGACTTTTGGAAGAAATGCGTCCATTCCGCCACACCTCGACGGGCGGAATCGCTGTACACAGCATTGTCATTGCGGGCAGTCATGGTTGGTGTGATGTCTCTTTGGTTGTGGCTTTGCCAAAAATTAACTTTTAAAAAGTCTTTTTGGGTCAATTCAGCGAACACATTGGCGGTGATATTGAGCAAATCATAAGCTGCATGGGTGGCTTGTTGCAACGGTTGTCCTATTTCAGCCGTATTTCTGAACAAAAAATCATTTTTAGCCGCTTGA
>JANMJN010001145.1:0-2213 GCA_031371355.1 Saprospiraceae bacterium | reverse complement strand
CAAAAGTACAAAAAGTTTTAGACTATCAAAAAGCTAACTCTTTTTTTTCAAAAATACATCATCTTCATTTGCTATTTTACTATCTATCTTTGTGTCTGAATCTAATAAAATCAAATTCTACTCATGCAAATTCCTACTATTTATCAACCAAAAAACAAAATCCGCCTCGTCACCGCCGCTTCGCTTTTCGACGGTCACGATGCAGCTATCAACATCATGCGCCGCATATTGCAGTCTTCTGGTGCCGAAATCATCCATCTTGGACACAACCGAAGCGTCGAGGAAATTGTCTCGACGGCGATTCAAGAAGACGTGCAAGGCATTGCGATAACGAGTTATCAAGGTGGTCATATCGAATTCTTTAAGTATGCCTATGATTTATTAAAAGAACGAGGTGCGAGCCAGATCAAAATTTTTGGCGGTGGGGGAGGTACTATTTTACCCAGTGAAATTGCCGAACTTCAAAACTATGGTATTGCCCGCCTTTATTCACCCGATGACGGTCGTACGATGGGTTTGCAAGGCATGATTAATGACGTTTTGCAACAATGCGATTTTCCATTAGGACAAAACATTAATGGTGAAGAAAAAAAAATATCTACAAATAACCCCCTCTTCGCAGAATCCCGTTTTCAATCGGGAAGTATTGCCCGACTTATTTCAGCCGTTGAAAATTTTCCAGAACAAAATGAGGCTTGGTTGGCTGAACTTAAAACTCAAAACACAAAACACAAAACCCCCATCGTCGGCATAACAGGTACAGGCGGCGCAGGTAAATCGAGCCTTGTTGATGAATTGGTGCGCCGTTTTTTAATGGATTTCCCCGACAAAAAGATTGCTATTGTATCGGTTGACCCATCAAAACGCAAAACAGGTGGCGCACTTTTAGGCGATAGAATTAGGATGAATGCTATTAATAATGGACACGTTTTTATGCGCTCTTTGGCAACGCGGCAGTCTAATTTGGCTTTGTCAAAATATGTGCAATCGGCGGTGGATATACTGAGGGGGGCAAATTTTGACCTCATTATCCTTGAAACTTCTGGAATTGGACAGTCAGATACCGAAATTGTTGACCATTCTGATGTGTCGCTGTATGTGATGACACCTGAGTACGGTGCAGCCACGCAGTTGGAAAAAATTGATATGCTCGATTTTGCAGACCTCATTGCTATTAATAAATTTGATAAACGCGGCGCACTCGATGCCTTGCGGGATGTCAAAAAACAGTATCAACGCAACCACAACCTTTGGGATACGGCACCCGATACGATGCCTGTTTATGGCACAATGGCTTCGCAATTCAATGATGCGGGTATGAATGATTTATATGCCCATTTGTTGACGATTATTGGAGAAAAAACAGGTGTTCAATTCAAGCAACAACCTTTCGAAGGTTTTAAACCTTCGGAAGGTTTGCGTGAGAAAACTTATATCATTCCACCCAATCGGACACGTTATTTGTCTGAAATTTCAGAAAATAATCGCCTTTATGACAAATGGGTGGAACGACAAGTGAATGTTGCACGGCAATTATTTTCAATAAAAAACACGATAGAAAGCCTTCCCCCCCAACCCCCGAAGGGGGCTTTTGCCCATGCTGCCTCCCCCTCTGGGGGCTGGGGGAAAATTACTGAGGGGTTGAAAAAACTCTATGAAGAAGTTGAATTGCAACTTGATGGACAATGCAAAAAGATTTTAGACAATTGGGAAGCCAAACGGGCTGCCTATACTGCCGATGAATTTGTTTACCAAATACGGGGCAAAGACATTAAAGTACCCGCTTATCGCAAAACGCTGTCTGGTAATAAAATTCCGCGTGTCATTTTGCCTAAATTCAAGGATTGGGGTGAGATTTTGAAATGGGTTCTTCAAGAGAATGTACCAGGTGAATTCCCCTATACCGCAGGCGTTTTTCCATTCAAACGCGAAGGCGAAGACCCCACTCGAATGTTCGCAGGCGAAGGCAATCCTGAGCGCACCAATCGCCGTTTTCACTACGTTTCCAAAGGTTTATCCGCCAAAAGGCTGTCAACTGCTTTCGATTCGGTCACTTTATACGGCGAAGACCCCGATTTTAGACCTGATATTTATGGTAAAGTCGGAAATTCGGGCGTGAATGTCTGTTGTCTCGACGATGCTAAAAAACTTTATTCAGGCTTCGATTTGACCAATCCGAAAACGTCGGTTTCGATGACGATTAATGGTCCCGC
>JANMJN010001097.1:0-3103 GCA_031371355.1 Saprospiraceae bacterium | reverse complement strand
TTTTGCACCTTTTCTGAAAACAATGCCGCCTGATACGCTTGAAAAAATGAAGCACTGGTATAATGGTTACAGTTGGGATGCTCAAACGTTTGTGTATAATCCTTTTTCAGTGCTTAATTTTTTTCAGCAAAAAATGTATCGCAATTATTGGTTTGCCACAGGCACACCAACGTTTTTAGTTCGGTTAATGCGGAAACGTTTTGAATACCGATTGGAACAAACCGAAGTCAGTGATTTGATTTTAGAATCTTTTACGCTCGAAAAATTTGATGAATTAGATATTAATTCTTTGCTGTTGCAAACGGGTTATTTGACGATAAAAGAAATAACGCCCGAAGGTAAATTCATTTTGAATTACCCAAATGAAGAAGTCAGAAAGGCTTTTGGTCAGTTTCTATTGAGCGAATATACGCACACCCGCGTATCTGTGCCTTATGGCGCTAATATATTGGAGGCTTTAAATAAGAATGATATTGAACGGGTTATTGCCATCGTTGATTCATTGATACAAGCCGTTCCAGACCAAAATTATATTAAAAACGAAGAGAAGTTTTTTCATGCCATCATCCATTTGATTTTTACGATGGTCGGTACAGATGTGCGGAGTGAAGTACATACACCTATTGGGCGCATAGATACGGTTGTGATAACAGCCGATAACATTTTTCTTTTTGAATTTAAAATGAATGCAACCCCAGAAGTCGCCCTACAAACCATTAAAGATAGAAACTATGCCGAAAGTTTGCGACACCGCAACAAGCCCATTACAGCCATTGGCGTATCTTTTTCAGTGAAAACGAAAGGTGTTGCGGATTGGAAACAAGAAGTGATATAGGCTCAAAACAGACCGTTTCGACAAAGCAACCATCGCCACCTTAGAAGCGGCATACAAAATACGAGACTAAAACACGCTTTTTACTGAGGGGGGTAATTTCAAGACTTTTATCAACTATTTGGTGATTGGTTTCTGAAATAGGGGTTCATTAAGCTGCTTTGGGATGCTTTTAGTCCATTTTAGGTCTTTTTAAGTCTGATTTAGACTTGTATCAGTCTAAATCAGACTTGATGAAGTCTCATTTGGACTTGTGTCAGTCTAAATCAGACTTGATGAAGTCTCATTTGGACTTGTGTAAGTCTAAATCAGACTTGATGAAGTCCAATTTAGACTTGTGCATAATCAAATGGGTTATATCGAAGTCTTTTTTAGACTTGATGAAGTCTAAAAAAGAGGGGACGAAGACAGGAAAAAAAAGAGGTCAATGCCCTCGAAGGACATTGACCTGTGAAAAAATGAATGACCAAAAAGCATCGAACATAGCTTAAACTGCGGGCTGAGTGGCAGATTCACCGTTCTTTTTGGTGAGCTTGGTTTGCAATTTTTGCAAGTCTTTTTCCATCTGAGATTCGGTCTGCCGCTTAGGAGAAATGGACTGTAAATCCTTGTATTTCGCTTTTAGGACAGGGTCGTTTTTAGCATCTTCGATGTAGAAGTCTTCGGCAGTTGACCAGTAAAAACGGGCATCGGAAGCAATGGTGTTGCGTAGGACTTTTGAATAGGCTTGGTCTTTGCCTTCAATTTTTTCAATCACTGCCAACACGACATGTGCATCCATTTTGAGTACAAAGTCAGGGACTTTATACTTGGTGCTGGTGACACTTTTAGGATTTTCGAGGATAAAGCCCAACCAATCTCGCGCCGATTCCATATCGGTGGTATTGAGTTTGCCGTCGGTGGCTTTGATTATCGCTGCAAAAACTTCCTCTTTCAAGCGGACGAAATTGGCGTGGTGGTTGAGCATTTCAGTGATTTTATCAACTGAAAAAGTCGAATTGGGACTGAGATTAAGATTAAGCTCCATTTTTATTTTGTTTTAGAGCGTTGAAGAAATAGGGTTTAGATAGTTGATAAGATTCGATTGACCAGTTGTGGTTAAATATTAGTCCAAATTTAATATAAAACTATTTTAATTGTCAATAGGCAAACACATTTTTGTTATTAATCATAGCATTTTTTTTCAAATTTTAACATTTGAGATGTGTAAAATCGCATTTTACTGAGGGGTATGCCCGATTTAAATATCAAACAATGAAAAAACCATCCAAATCTTTTTCAGAACAGTATCTACGGGAAGTAGAATCGGTGCGTTTCGACAAGGAAACGAGGGTGGCGTTGGAGGAAGAGTATAGAAATAGAGACTAAGGCGAGGATTAGTCTTCATTTAAGAGTTGTTCTGAAATACTGTCATCGTATCCTTTTTCATAGACCACTTGTTCAGCCCGTTTACGTGCTTTATCAAGCATAAATTTGGCAATCATGCGCTTGATTTCCAACAAATCTTCATCGGGTAATTGCGTAGCGAATACTTTAAGTAACTCGGTTTGCAGATTTGTGAGTGGTGATTGAATGGTTAAACCCATTGTCTATTATTCTTTTTTAAGTGATAAAATAAACGCTGTTAATTTTTACAAAAATACATCTTATAATCGAAATTATCATCAAATTTCTAAAATCATGACAAATATCACCGCTACCCACGTCAACTATTACCACATCTGCCATCGCAAATTGTGGTTGTTCAGCAATGGCATCAACATGGAACATACGTCTGATTTGGTGACCGAAGGTAAACTCATCGGCGAGAATACCTATCCGCAACGGGCAGAACGCTATACAGAAGTCGAATTCGACGGCGTGAAAATTGACTTTTATGATGCGAAAAACAAAGTGGTGCATGAAATCAAAAAATCAGCAAAAATAGAAGCCGCACATCGCGCACAAGTCAAATATTATCTCTGGGTGTTGGAACAAAACGGCATCACTGGCGCACGAGGTATTTTAGAATATCCAAAACAACGACATACTGAGGGGGTCGAATTGACAGACGAAGACAGGGACAGGATAACAGAATGGCTTTTTGAGATTAACAGGATTTTAGATAGTGATGTTTGTCCTAAGGTGATTGATAAGCCAATGTGTAAGAAGTGTTCTTACTGCGATTTTTGCTACGCGACTGATTAACGGACAGGATGACAAGATTTTTATGATTTACAGGGTTTTTAGAATCCTGTAAATCAATCCTGTAAATCATAAAAATCTTGTCAT
>JANMJN010001082.1:0-2063 GCA_031371355.1 Saprospiraceae bacterium | reverse complement strand
GTATTGACGTAGTAAAATTTCCAAGTGCCATTCAAAGATTTGTAATACGGCGATTTTGAAAAATCATTGGCGAAAACGTCTTCTACGTTTGGATAATCCATCGCAAACGTATGTGGTGGCAATTGCCCAAGCTGAGTTACTGAGGGGTCTTCCCATTCTTTGAAACTGAACTTTACTTGTGTCCATACTATTGAAAAACAAGTGATTATGAGTGTAAAAGTGAAAAATACTTTTTTCATTTTGCTTTGATTTGAATACGTTAAAAATAAGGGTAAAAATTTTGGGTTGACCACAGATATGGCTGACTAGACTGATTTGCGCTGTTTTTTTCTTAAAAAATAATAACCAATACCCAATGCTAAAAGAACAATAAAGCCCTGTAAACCCCATTTTACAAAAGGATTAAGCCTAAAAGACTTTTCCTCTGTGATGGTGATGAGCAGATTGACTTTTTGATTTTTCAGAACTTGTGTGTTGCCGCCCGTCCAATGAATGATGATTTCATCAATTTGGGTTGCATTACCTACGCCAAAGTGGGCATAAGTGGCGTTTTGAGATAAATGGCTCGAACCACCGCCATCAATTTCACGAATTTGGTGCTTGCCACCAACGACAATTTCAACCCTTGAACCCAAACCATGCGATTCGGCATCTAAGCCTTTGAGGTTTATTTTTATCCAATTGCCTTGTGCCGAATCATTGCGAAATAAGCGGGTTGTTGAATTGACCGGATAGGTCAAAACAGGTTTTTGGTTGACAACCATAATGTCTAAATCACCATCATTGTCAAAATCAAAAACAACGGAGCCGCGCCCGATACCGTAGTCATTTACGCCTTTTAACCTTGCTTTTTCAATAAATTTACCACCAACGTTTTCAAAATAATAGTTGCCCATCGGCTGACAATTCGGATTTAAATCCCCGTTGGCAACGTACAAATCTAAGTCGCCATCGTGGTCAAAATCGGCAAAATTAGCTCCCCAACTGATGGTAATAAAATTAACCCCAAATTCTTTGGACATTTCTTTAAAAGGCTTGCCTGAGCCTTGATTGACCATAAATTTGTTGAATCGGATATTGGTAATGAAATAGTCCATCCAACCGTCATTGTTATAGTCACCAACGGCAGAAGTCATAGAGTTGATTTTCAGATCCATGCCCCGCTTTTCCCCCACTTCCTTGAAAGAATGCCACGGGTAGTTGTTTTCATAGAGCAAATCGGGCGTGCGTTTATATCCAAAATCGTGATTGACGAACAAATCTTGGTCACCGTCATTATCATAATCGGTAAACACACCACCAAATCCAAAGCCTTTATGGTTTAAACCATATTCTTTATAGACATTTTTGAAAGATTTGCCTTTTTCATTCAAAAGAAGATACCCCTCAGTAATTTGGTTAGCACTGACTATCATTGCATCGTTAATAGTACTCAAGTCTCCTGGATATTCCGTAAAATAATTGCCCACAAAAAGGTCGGGATAACCGTCCGCATTGAAATCGCCGAAACTGGCACCTGTGCTGAACGAGTTCAGTTTGTCCAAATGAAACTCTGCGGTTGCATCTCGAAAAGTATTGTTGCCGTTGTTGATATAAAGCAAATTGGGCGCTCTCGGAATCAACTTTTTTGCCCCTTTTGAGGTGATGGTGGTGATGTATAAATCCACGAAGCCATCACGATTCACATCTGCGGCAACTGCGCCTTGTGTTATGAAGTTTTTTGAGCCTATTAGTCCTGATTGTTCATAAATATTGGTGAAAGTTCCGTTTTTATTGTTGAGATAGAGGATGTCATCCGTCGTACCGCCAGGTAGAAAAATGTAGTCGTAACCATAGTTGTTTATATCTAAAATGCAAATAACCCCACCGAGAAAGCCTTCATATACGCCAAATTGGTGTTTGATGCCCGCTTGGTCGGTTACATCTTTGAAAGCAGTGGGTGTTAGAGGTGGGGTTTGGGTATGGTTATCCAAAATTGGAAAAAACAATGAAAAAAAGATAATAAAAGACCATGCTCGGGGAACTTTTGAAGTTCCCCGAGCATTTTTGCCCCCCCTCAGTAT
>JANMJN010001078.1:0-2591 GCA_031371355.1 Saprospiraceae bacterium | reverse complement strand
AAGTGATGCGCTTACGAGAGTTGAACACATCATTGACCGAAAAAGTCAAAGAAGATTTGCGTCCAATGTCTTTTTTCAAAGCAAAATCCATGGAACCGGCACCTTTACGTGTGCCTTGTGCAATGATTTCATCGGATTCGTAATTGCCAGTGATTTGAGTAGAGAAGTCTTGGGGCAATTTCCAACTAAAAATAGCTTTTGCATCCCAGTTCCAACCATTGCGCTTGATGACATCTGTGCGGATGGTTTGATTTTCAACATTAGAATTAAGCGTCAATTCTATGTCTTTACTTAAGCCCAATTTCAAGGTATTGTCTAATCCATAAGCATCGTTGCTGTTGCCGTTGATAAAAGACGTGCGGATAAGGTTATTGACATCCAATTCGGAATAACTAACGATTGGATCATCTTGATGACGATAATACAGTGAAATCAACCAGTTATTATTTTTCCAAAGATGATTGTAATTGGCTTCGGCAAGGGTAATGAATTCGGGTTTCAAACCTGGATTACCCACCGAATAACTTTTGTTATCTCCCTGACGAATAAAAGGCATAATTTCACGGAAACCAGGACGATTGATTTTACGGCTTAAATTGACTTGAACTTCTGCTTTTTCGCTTAGTTTTTTTGATAAATACAAACTTGGAAATAATGCCTTCCAAATATCGCTCGATACTGAGGGGTAGTTGTAGCCAAACTTGCCGTCTCCTGCCAATCTTGACGTGCCATTGAAATTGGATTGCTCATAACGCAAACCAACTTGATAACCGATGCTGCGGAACTTGCCCGAGTAGGTCAAATAAGCTGCGTTCACTTTTTCAATGATCGTCAAATCTGTTGACTGTGAAACAATGCGCTTTTTAACGCCATCCAATAGAGAATCTGCTAAAAACGCTTGGTCATTGGCTTTGTAATTGCTTCTCACCCCCATTTCCCATTTCGTCGAGTCGTTAATCGGTGTGGTATAGTCGAGTTGAAAAGTGACTTGATTGCCTTTACTTTCGCCTGTATTGAGTTGTTTGAAAGGACTTCCAGTGAACGGCACATTATTATTATTGTATCTATAATCTGTCCAATCGCCACCGTTCTTTGAATTGCTCCAATTGCTTGTCAAATCGGCACTTAATTCCCTACCTTTGGTCGGAAACGTCTTGCGCCACATCATTTGTGCGCCATAATTTCTGAATTGATTGGTCGAAATGGCTTTGCGCGTGCCTGTGATGGTCGAGTCTTTTCCTGTGAATGTTTCGATGGAATTTTGATTGTCTGTATTATCAAAATCGCCGCCCATGATGTTGCCAAATATGGAAAAAGTATTCCGATTGTTTATCGTATAATCGAATCCGAGTCGCCCCATTTTGTGGGCGTTACTGTTACTATTGATGCTGTTTTGATTGAATTGGTTGGTAATCAATCCATTACTCAAACTTGTGCGATTCGAGAATCCTTCCACATCGTTTGCTTGAAGCATATAATTAGCAGAGGCTTGCCAGTTGAAACGCCCTTCTTTGATATTGAGGTTGCCACTGCCGTTTAAGCGTTTTGGTAAACCTGCGCCAAGACTGATTGAGCCGTTGTAGCCTGGCTTTTTGTTCTTTTTAGTGACAATATTGATGATACCGCCAGTCGTTGAAGCCTCGTATTTGGCAGAGGGATTGGTGATAACTTCTACTTGGTCAATTTGGTCGGCAACGATTTGGTTGAGGCTCAAAAACGTGGGGCGACCGTCCACATAGACTGTTGTATTTTGGTTGCGGAGTAGTGCATTACCGTCGGCATTTACGGATACTGAGGGGATGTTTTTAAAGACATCTTCAGCAGTGCCGCCTGTTGCGGTGATGTTTTTGTCCACATTAAACACCTTCTTGTCGAGACCGAGTTGAACGCCTGTCTTTTGGGTTTTAATTTCCACTTCTCCGAGTAATTTAGAATCGGTTTCTAAGCGGATATTGCCTAAGTCCATTTCGATATTGTCGGGCTGAGACAAAGTGACAACACGTTCGAAGTTTTTGAAACCCACATACGATACGCGAACTTTCAAATTACTGAGGGGTAGGTCAGAGATGTTAAATTCACCATTATCGCCCGTCAATGCCCCGCCGATTATCGTATCTTTTTTGCCAAAAGACCGCACGACCACCACGGAGGCGTAAGGCACTGATTGCTTGCTGGTACCTTCGAGAATTTTGCCATAAACACGCCCGATACTGGGTGCGCGATTGCCACCGCCTTGTCCTTGTGGACGTTGCGCCTGAATGCAAAGAGTGACGGTAAGAATAAGGAGAATTGTAAAAATTGATTTTTTCACGAGAATTAGTTTTTATAAAAAATTGATAATCAATCTGTTAAAACTGCAAAAAGACGAATTAGTTTTCTTTAATGCGTCTATTTTAGCTAAAAGCCTTTTTTTGTCGCTGAAATACTTAAGGATATTAACAAAAGAAAATGAGATGACTAACGATATTTTGATTAGTAGATAAAGAAAAAAATGACATTTGCACATACTTAATTACCTAATCTTTGAATCATGAAACTATTAAACATTCTACTACTCTTTTTAGGTATTACTTTTTTGACCCCCTCAGTAT
>JANMJN010001064.1:0-8270 GCA_031371355.1 Saprospiraceae bacterium | reverse complement strand
CATCTGTTGCGTGTTTTCAATTACTTTTGCCGCTTCTGCCACTTTGATGCTTTCAGCCTTGAAAATTCCTGCTGTGATGATGTGACCATAGACTTTCGCCACTTCTTCTAAGGCTTCGGCATCCGAACCTGAAACGATTTTCAAAATGGTGTCAATCGTCCGTAATTTATCACCTGGGTTAATACGTTCTGGCGAATAACCCGCTTTGAAGTCCACACCAAACTTTAAACCTGATATTTCTTCAACGACTGGTAAACAATCTTCTTCGGTACAACCAGGATAAACCGTTGATTCATACACCACATAATCCCCTTTTTTGATGGCTTTACCAATGGTTTCAGAAGCTTTCTTTAAGGGAGTTAAGTTAGGTACTTTGTTGTGGTCAATGTCTGTTGGCACAGCGACGATGAAGAAATGCGCTGTTTTTAAATCGTCAAGACTTGTGGTAAACAAAATGTCTTTGTTGTCAAATGCGGTGCTGTCGAGTTCGTTTGAAGGGTCAATACCTTGGTTCATCAAATCAACCCGCTTCTGATTGATGTCAAAACCGACAACGCTGAAATATTTGGCAAACTCTAACGCCAAAGGCAAACCAACATAACCTAAGCCTAAGACGGCTATTTTCTTTTCTTTTTTGAGAAGACTGTCGTACATAATGGATAAATGAGTAAAATAAGTGAATGTAGAAATACTAAGGGAGAAAAAATAGATATGGCAATTTATTATCGCCTAATTATTATCAACAGTTTTTAAGGCTGTCCGTACTTTTTTTCTTAATACAATAAATAAAGTGCCAAGAAATCCACCGATAATAAAGCCCAATACTACCGCTATTTTTTTAGATTTTCCCTTAGGTTCAATCGGAGCAATAGGTCTATCAATTTCTTGGATATAAGGTGCTTTGTTTTCAAGGGCGAAACCTGCAATAGCGAGGTTTTTTTGCGATTCGGCGTACATTGTATTGTATATCAAGGCTTCCTTTTTCATCTGTTCAGAAGGCAGTCTATCTTGACTTAAAATCAGTCCACGTTGATTATCGTCAAAACTTGCAGCAGCCACTTCTCGCGCCCGAGCAAGTCTCTTGATAGAATCAGACTGTTGTCTGAGCACATTATAGGTTTTGGACTCTTTGACAATGCTTTTTTCGACATAAAAATTACTTAGTTCTGCAAATATGGCTTGGAGCAATTCTATCGAAAGGGTTTCATTTGTCGTCGTGAGGTCGAGGGTCAACATCTCTGACATTTTTGCAAATGAGCATGAAAATATGCCTTTTTTGCCCGAAAGAATATCATAGAGCTGCAATAAAGCATTGTTCTCTGTTCGGTTAAACCGTTCAAAATCACCATTTTTGAATAAAAACCCATTCAATCCAGTCGTATCTTTTTTCCACTGTTCATGTAATTCTCGCTCACGAATTAGATGATTGGCAAAAAAATCATCTCGCTCATCAATTGTTGACCTATGAAAAAGTGCTAATTGAACGATGCGACGGGATTTAGATAAGTCTGTAATTTTATCCAAATTTGTATTCGTTGCACCCAATCCGTCTAAACCTAATTTTCCCGCAATGGCTGCTATACCCAAAGAGCTTCCTTCATTGCCATTGACCAAAAAAGTGAGACTTGCTCCATAAACGGGTTTAGTGGTTATCGCTTTGTAAAGCAAATAACTCGTAATGGGCAAAGTAAAAGCGACTATCCATAACCAATTACGCAACACTTCACGACTATATTCACGAACCGTAAGAACGATGTCTCGGAAGGTAATTTCCTCGTCTTTTATTGTTTTTATCTTGTTTTCTGTCATTTTATTAATAAAGTAGTGTTAATTCAGGCGTGCAGTTTAGTAGTTACTCAAAAATACTGAGGGGTACTTTATTCTTTTGGCATCAATCGTTTTGCAGGATTGCCGACCCATATTTCGCTTTCGCCGACATTTTTTAACACAACCGCACCCATGCCTATGGTTGCGTTTTTTCCAATTTTTACTTTTTGTAATATACTGGATGATGGTGCAACCCACGCATTTTCACCAATTTCTACGCTGCCTGCTACCAAGGCTAAGGCTATCACAAGAGCATTGCGACCTACTATAACGCCATGAGCGATGTGAACGAGGTTATCTATTTTACAATTCTCTTTCAAAATCGTACTGCCTAAAACGCCTCGATCCACACACGTGTTGTTTCCAATTTCAACACCATCTTCAATGACAACATTGCCGACATGTGGAATGAGTGCATAGTCGCCATTTTCATCTTTTTCGTAACCAAACCCTACCCCACCGATCACATTACTCGCACCAATTTGTACGCCTTTTCCAATATGTGTCCGTCTTTTAATAACCGAATTATGCCCAATCGTCGTGTCGTCGCCGATAATACAACCCGCTTCAATGACCACATTTTCGCCAATTGACAGATTTTTACCCAATTTTACTGAGGGGTCAATAATGGCTGTTCTTGCGATTTGCCGCTGTTCAACAGGCATAAAATAGGTTTGAAGCATTAAACGAAAAGCAGTGCGAGGGTTTTCAGCAATCAGATATTGACAATCAGGCTGAATATCTTCTATCTCGATTTTTTGACAAATAATTGCCCCTTTTTTGACCTGCTTTAAAATATCATAATTTTTGACACTTGCCCACATGATGACATCACTACGATCATTATCCTCTACTAATTGAATCGGCTCGGTAATCAATATATTTTCATTACCGATAATTTGTGTGATATCGATTTTATCGGCTATTTCTTTTAAAGAGTATTGATTCATGCCTATTATATATTAGTTGTGCAAATCCTTAACGCAGAGCATAGATGCGCTCAATAATTTCGACCACTTTCATACCTTCAAGGGCATTTGTGGTGATACTACCCCGTTTTTTTAAAACATCTACCACATTTTCGATGATATAATGGTGGTTAGCAGCGGAGCCCTTGTAGGGTCCGTAATCGTTAGGCGGGTTCGATGCTTCGAGTTTCGGCATTGTATAGTCCTTAATATGGCAATATTCGACTTCATTCATGTATTGTCCGCCTACTTTCAAAGAACCGTTTTCGGCAATAACCATAATGCTGCTTTCCAAATTTTTGTCCCATATTGCCGTTGAATAACTCAATGAACCCATGCCGCCATCCACAAAATCAAACTGTATAAAGCCTGAATCCTCAAAATCGGTTGTCTGGCTGTGCGTAAAGTCATTAAAACGGGCTTTGATATTCGTAATATCACCAAAATACCAATACATCAAATCCACAAAATGGCTAAACTGCGTGAATAGTGTACCACCGTCTAAGTCTCCTCTGCCATGCCAACCACCTTTTTTATAATATCGGTCATCCCGATTCCAAAAGCAATTGATTTGCACCATAAAAACTTTTCCGAGTGTCCCATCGTTGAGCAATTCTTTGAGCCATACTGAGGGGGGGGAATATCGGTTTTGCATGACACAAAAAACCTGCTTTGATTTCTGTAAAGCCTTGAAAATGATGCGCTCGCACCCTGCTTTTGTCAAAGCCATCGGTTTTTCCAAGACGACATTTTTATCGGCATTCAGTGCTCTCAACGCCTGTTGCTCATGTAAACCATTCGGTGTTGCAATCACAACAACATCATAATCAACATCAGAAGCCAATAAAGTGTCAATTGAAGGGAAAAATGGCACCCTATAATTGTCTAAACTTAACGCTTCTTTGGGTTGAATATCGCACAATGCCGCCAATTCAGCATCAGGGTTTTGAGAAATCATAGCCGCATGGCGTTTACCAATATGACCACAGCCGACGACAGCAAAACGCACCTTATTATTAGGACTCATATAAATGTATAAGCGTTATTGTTTTGAAAAAGGAAATTGTTGAAAGGAGCTACCCCTATTTTTTCGTAAACCCGAGTAAAATGTTTCATCTTGACATGGCTTCGCCCTTCATGTGTTCCTCCCACATAGCTTATTCAAATCATTGTTCTCTCTATGAAGGCGCGAAATTAGCCATACTCGTTAGGAAAAAGAAACATTTGAGTAATTATTGTACTCAAACTTAATTATTCAAATTTTCTCTTTTTGCCGCTACCCTACCCTTTTCTTAAAAATGAGTATTTAGAGGATAAGAAAATCGGATTCATATTATTTAACTAAGGTTCAATCCTGTTTCTAAGTAGCTTCTGTCACTGCAGGATTTTTGAAATCATTCTTTGTTTTATTTTAAAATATATTGTTGTAAACGAGCCACAAAAAAGTCGTGTTAGTTTTATATGAAATTATACAATTTCATTTGTATAAAATTGTATAATTTTACATAAATACTAATAATTAAAAATAAAATCATTTTAATACAAAATTTTACACTTTAATATAAAACAATTCATATTTTTACGCTTAAATTTATAAAAATACAAATAGATATGGTTATTTCAGTCACAAACTTGAAAGGCGGCGTCGGTAAAACAACCGTTTCAATCAACATTGCGGTGGGCTTGGCGCTCAAAGGATACAGCATCTGTCTGGTTGACAGCGACCGCGAACAACGCTCTGCAACCGAGTGGCGCGACAACAGAACCAAGGAGTCACCCCAGATTACAGTGGTCAGCGTGTCCGAAAAACAGTTTACAAGCGAAATTAAAGCCCTTAGAGCAAAGTTTGACATCGTGTTGATAGATGGCGTACCCCAACTATCAGAACTCGCCCAATATACAATTGGCGTCAGTGACTTGGTGTTGATACCGATAACCCCGAGCTTGATTGATTATCGCGGTTTTGAAATCTTCTTTCGTAAGTTCAAAGAAATCAAAATGATGAAGGAAGAAATTGGGGGCAAGGTTGAAGGCGCCGTTGTGATGAATCGTGTTCAGCGTAATCGTTTAGTCAATGAAATTCCTGAAGCTGTTGAAAGTTATGGTATTCGACTTTTGACAAATCGGCTTGCTGATAGGTTGGCGTATAAGGATACTTTTACTGAGGGGTTGGGTGTGTTGGAATACAAAGACGAAAAAGCTAAGAACGAAGTAAGTGGTATGGTCGATGAAATCGAAGAGATACTAAAAAGTATTTGATGTAATTTTTTGTAATTCTTTTTGTATAAAATTATATTTATACAAAAACTTTAGTATAAATTTATATTTTTGTAAATCATTACAAAATTATTCATAATAATATGAAACAAATAAAAAAAATTCAACCAAAAAGTAATCCAGATATTGATTTGGAGATGCTGACGCAACGCATAAGGGAAGGTAGTAAGCAGACGCTTATAGACGAAATACCCCATGAAATGCCCGAGGCTAAACCCAAAGCCGCATCAAAAACTAGAACTATAACCAAAAACGAAGAACCGAAACCGATTATACCAAAGAAGAAAGCTGGGCGAAAAAAGCAAAACACCGAAGAAATGCACCGTTTCGCAATAGATTTGCCGCTTTGGTTGTTCGACAAAATGAAATCAGACGCTGATGAAAATTTTTCAACGGTGCGTGGTCAAATTTTAAAATTGCTGTTGGCGCACTATAAAAACTAATTATTTGTGTAATTTAGCCCCTTAATTCAAAAAATCAACAACAAATAGCCTTTTGTTGTTTTTCTATTTTTAGGATCTTTTAATACTTTTACTCATTGCTAAAACATTGATTATCAGTTGTTTATACAACAAACTATAACCAAAAACGAAAGAAGTATAACTGAAACGAATTTAACTATAACTAAAAACGAAACAAATTATAACTGAAACGAACTTTGCTATAACTGAAACGAACCAATGCCTCAAAGTATAACCAAAAACGAACTATAACGGATATAAGGCGGCAAATTCTGATACACCATATCATATAAATGCCTTTTTTCCTTTTTTTTAGCGGGTATTTGACCTCAAATAGCAATTTGAACCTAAAATACACATCGTCTTCACTCAACTATAACCAAAAACGAAAACGGATGACTTTATTGTTTCGCTTTTAGTTATAGTTACAAAATAGACTTTGTTCTGATATATGAGCCAACGAACAAAAAAAAATAGAGGTATCAAGCTGATTAAGAAGTCAAATGACCTCATCGAAGCGCGCTATCGTTTTGATATTTGGGAAACCCGTGTTTTCACGAGCATCTTGTCTGAAATCGAGTTGCATGATGAAGACTTTCGCGTTTATAGAGTGTATTTACGCGATATTATAAAGGAGTTCAACATCAATAATGGCGATGCCTATGAGTTGCTGCGCCAAGCGACGCATAGTTTAATGAATAAAAAACTATATGTCAACTACGAGCATGACGGGGCTATCAGAGAGAAAATTTATCACATCATTCGCAAAGCAGACGTGATGAAGTCCATATTGGACGAATCAAGGCGCAAGGTGAATGAATACGTAGATATTTCGATTGATCCAGAAATGAAACCCTTGCTTTTGGAGCTGAAAAGCCGTTTTACGACTTATGATGTGCAAAATGTGGTCAAATTCAAGAGTAGCTATACGCTGAGAATTTATGAACATTTGAAACAATATGAAAAAATAGGGAAGCGGACGATGGACATCGAATACATGAAACGCATCTTTGAATTGACGACAGAATATCCGCTTTTTGCCAATTTCTATCAAAAAGTCATTGATCCCGCATTTAGGGACATCAATGAATTTACGGATTTGACAATTACGCGCATTGAAAGAATCAAAGCGGGTAAGAAGGTGGAAAGTTTGCAGTTTTTCTTTCATTCAAAAGCAAAAGATAGCATAAAACAGCCTATTAAAGCTATTCAGCAGTCAACGCGCACATTCAAAAGTACATCAAATAATGATGAAGTGGAACATGGACAAAAAGACCAGCTCTTTTTGCAATTTCAAGGTGTAGTTGTAGGTGAATTTGGTGTTTCGCCGACTGTCTTTTTGACGGAATTAGAAGGTTGTACTGAGGGGAGGCTTGAACAAGCTATTCGGGTGACTCGGCGAGCGACGCAAGAAGGAAAGTTGAAAAACCCATCTGGCTTTTTCATTGAAGCCTTGCGCCGCGCATTTACTGATCCAAAAGAGCAGCAAATAAAACGTACGAAAACGGAAACGCACAGAAAAACAACCCTCAAACAGCTTGAAATTCAGCTGAAATCGCTTAAAGAAGATTACCAAGCGGCGATCAACCATAAAATCCGCCTGCTCACAGAAGCGGATTCTAATATTACGATATCGGCTGTTGAAGCAATCAAAGAGGAAAGTAAAGGCTATTTCGCTTTGAAAGGTGTTCAAACGAATAAACTGACGTTGGATGATTTTAGGGAAGATAAAATACTGAGGGGTCTGGTTATTTTGCAAATTCAAAACCAAAACAAAACACATTTTACGGAAATAGACAATGCATATGTGCCTCAAATACAAGCACTAACAAACGAGATAAAGTTGTTAAATTGCTGAATGGTCGTATTGTTATATTGTTTTTAAATCATACAACAATATAACCATTCGGCAATTCAATTTTATTTAGCTCTCATCCGATTGTTTTTAGCATTATGTTCCACCTCTGCAAGTCCTAATTCTTCCATCAAAGGTGGAATATACATACCAAAACGTCCGCGCAAGCCTTTTTTCAAGCCATACCAACCACCATTTGGGTTGTTTTCGGAACGTCCCCATGCTTCAACAGTGCCTTCTTTCGCAGGTTTTTGTTCGTCCGCAGAACCGAGATCCATCCAATCGCCGTGTTCTTTGAGCATTTTGTGCAGTTCGTTTAAGCATTTAGCGTCGTATAAAAGGGTTGTTTTGCCAACGACGAAAACGATGACATCTTTACCATCTTTCACGTCTCTGTACATTTCGTAATCAGAGGTGAGAGGTGGTGTTTTGAGTTGCCAAGGGTTTTCTTTGGTGCCTTTTTCGTTTGACATTTTCTTTAAATTTGATTTTGTTATGTTAAAATGAATTGATTACACTGATTTAAAATATATCATAAGATGAGCCAACTAAAGTCAATAACTCTTGCTTTGGCGGCGTTTCAGGCATGCTGCCTTTAAGCTCTGCTTGAAAATGTTTAAAGGAGGGCAACTCATTGAGTGCTTTTTGATCTTCATCAGAATTAAAAAAAGCCGTATGAATAAAGGTATTGCCATTTGCATTTTGACAAGCATTGTAGATAATGCCATTCTGATTCAATTTTCGTAAATCTTGCATGACATTAATAATATTCGCCCTGTTTTGCTCTGCAAAATGAGGTTTGGTCGTATAGGTTACTGTTACAATTTTCATTTTTAGTTTTTTGAATGGTGAATTAATTCGGCTTCTTTCTTCAAATCGGCA
>JANMJN010001038.1:0-10216 GCA_031371355.1 Saprospiraceae bacterium | reverse complement strand
CACCATACGTGACCAATGGCTTGCCGACCCGCGTATCGAGGATATGAGAACAGCGGCATTTGTCGTCGCCATCAAAAAAGTGGGCAGTGATTACGCACAATTAGGTATTTTCCCTTAGTTGCATATTGGGGATTGGTTATTGGGGATTGGTTACTGGTTACTACCAATCCTCAATAAACCAGTAACCAATAACCAATAACTAATAACCAACAACTAAAAAAGTATGAGCGGTAAAAGCGAATGGTTTGCTGAATGGTTTGATTCACCTTACTATCACATTCTGTATCAGAATCACAATGAGCAAAGTGCTAAGGATTTTATTGATAATTTGTTCAAAAAATTGACCCCTCAGTATGCGACTCTGCATCCAACAAGTTATTATAAAATTCTGGATTTAGCATGTGGTAAAGGACGACACAGCCGCTATATGGCTTCAAAAGGTTTTGATGTAACAGGTACTGATTTATCAGAAAACAGTATCCAGTTTGCGCGTCAATTTGAGTCTGAAAAACTTAGTTTTTTTGAACACGATATGCGTAAGCCTTTCAGAATCAATTACTTCGATTATATTTTTAATATTTTTACGAGTTTCGGTTATTTCGATAGAGATGAAGACAATGTGACCGCATTGAAATGTGTACACGATGGTTTGAAAGACGATGGAACCTTTATACTCGATTATTTTAATGCGACTTGGGTGCGCCAAATGATGAAACCGACCTATACAGAAACGGCTGACGATATCGTTTTTCATATCGAAAAACATATTGAAAACGGGCATATTTACAAAACGATTTCTTTTAATGTACAAGAAGATTTAGTGAAAAAATATTACCATTTCCAAGAAAAAGTCAGGTTGTTTTCATTACAAGATTTTGAAACAATATTTGAAAAAGCCCATTTAAAAATCGTTGAGAAATATGGTGATTACGAACTCAACCCGTTTGATGAACAAACATCTAATCGGTTGATTATCAAGGCTGTGAAAAAAACTTAGATTCTAAAAATGGGCTTCAATAAATGGTTAATTTGTCTCTCCCTTTTGTCGTGTAATCAACCGACAACGAATCAAAAAGTGATTGAAACTGAAAATAAAATATCTGTTTCAAAAATTGACATTACCAAAAGCGCCAATTTTAAAATTATTCATGTATTCGTAGCACTTTGCGATAATGAACACCAAGGAATAGCCAAAGTACCACCTAAAATTGGCAATGGCAAAGACCCTGAAAACAATTTATATTGGGGTTGTGATTTAGGAACAAAAACCTTTATTAAAGCGCATAAAGACTGGAAGCTATTGCAAATCGTACCCAATCCGAGAGAAAAGGTTTTAGAAAGATGTATTTTCAAGCATAAAACAAAAGACGTTTTACTTGTTGCCGATGCCTATGATGGTGAATTCATTAAACTTTGTACCACTGATTTTTTACAAAGCTGTTCAGGTCGTTTCAATAACTTTTTTGTTTTGGATAAAGATTCCATTGCTTGCGGTGGAAAATCAGATTTATTAGGATATATAGGACATAATGGACTTATGGAATTCCGTCTTGATGAAGATTTTAGGCAGCAAAATACTCAAAAACGAGAAACAATCATTTTGGCTTGCATCAGCCAAAGTTATTTTGCTCCCTATTTGAAACAAACTGGGGCAGAACCCTTAGTTTGGACAACGGGTCTTATGGCGCCAGAAGCCTATACGCTTTTGGCAGCAATAGATGGTTGGATAGTGGAAAAAAACAAAAAAGATATAAGAGAACTAGCCGCCCAAGCGTATCACAAGTATCAAAATTGTGGTATTAAGGCAGCAAGGAATTTGTTAGTAACTGATTGGTAGCCCCCTCAGTATTTTACCCTATTTTCACATTCTAAAAATCATTCATCATGAAATCAATACGAGCAATCGGACTTTTATTAGCACTCGCCTTTTTCACATTCTGCAATTCAAAGCCAAAAGTAGAGTCGTAGCCCAAATATGGCGGTTTGTTTTGGATAAATGGCGATGGTAAACGTCCTATTCCCAAAGATGCCTATATGATGTTGGGAGCAGGTGGACAATCTGTTACAATTATTCCTTCACACGATTTAGTTGTTGTGCGTTTGGGACATTTTAAAGGGTCAAAAGAAGGAGACGTGGCGTTGAATAAGGCTTATGCTTTATTGATGGAAGCGGTGTCCGCGAAAAAGCAGTGATGCTTAACCCCCTCAGTATATAATCAATTCCAGTACTTTTCAAATCAATTCTATTAAAATGAAAAAAAAACGGCTATTAACCATCCCTGCAACGCCCTCAAAATGCTATTTTATTACTGTATTTTTATTGATAGTTAGCCATTTGGCGGCGCAAGTCATTATCCCCCCAGGTTTAAAATCAATTCGGATAGAAGATTTGAAATCTGATTTGTACGCCCACGCCGATGCGCGATTTAAAGGGCGTTCGGCAGGAACTTTGGACGAGTTAAATGCTGCCGCATGGTTGGCTGAAAAATACAGAGCCATAGGTATAAAACCTGCGGGTGACAACGGCACTTATTTTCAATTTTTCACCTTGTGGCGCAACCACATTGCCGATAATTCGAGCATTCAAATAAACGATAAATCCTTAGCTCTTTGGGACGATGTGTCGATTTCACAGATGGCAAACATTAGCCTCAATGCGCCCATTCTTTTTTTGGGAAACGCTTTGGATATAGACTCCACAGTCAATGTAAAAGGTAAAGTCGTGGCTTTTGAAGCCAATGCAAAAGGCATTAATTTGGATGTTTCATTGCCCACTTGGCGGTATAGTCGATATATTTTCACTAAATATGGGCAAAATTTACTAAAACGCGGGGCGGCGGCTATTCTTATAATTGCTGATGAAATAGGTGAAAAAGCGTGGGAAGATGCCAACGAAAACTTTAAAAGAGGCACTTATGATATTGACGGTGGTGCAAATGTAGATGTTACGACCACGGTACCCGTTATATGGCTACATGCTAAGGCTAAAAAAGAATTAGCGTCCAATTCAGCTACATTAAAAGCCAATTTGATTGTGTCAAAATATCCTTACCCCTCAGTAAATGTTGTCGGAAAAATAGATGGAACAGATGCAAAACTAAAAGCCGAATACCTGTTGTACAGCGGACATTCAGACGCACACGGTATCCGTAACGCCATTAAAAATGACACCATTTATTACGGTGCCGACGATAATGGCAGCGTGAATGTTGCCATGCTTGCCAATGCCAGAGCTTTTGTAAAATATCCCGCCAAACGGTCAGTTCTATTTGTCATTCATGGGGCAGAAGAAAGGGGTTTATTGGGGTCAAGATATTATTCAGCCCATCCAACCATACCCATTTCGAGCATTGTTACAGTCTTAAATGGTGATATGATTGGTCGCAATCATATTGATAGTGCCGCTATTTTAGGCTCTATACCACCCCATAGAAATTCATTGGATTTGGTCAATATGGCGTTAGCTGCGAATAAAGAAGGACCTAATTTTAAATTGGATACCGAATGGGATAAAGTTACACATGTCGAAGGTTGGTATTTTAGAAGTGACCACGTGCCTTATGCTCGTTTAGGCATACCTGCCCTCATGTACACGACCCTTTTACACCCCGATTATCATACACCGCAAGACAATGCTGAAAACATCAATTATCCAAAGTTAAAGAAAATGGCAGACTGGATGTACCGAACAGGCTGGAAAGTCGCCAATGCGGATAAGCGACCTGCGGTTGATGTAAACTTCAAATTGGAAAGATGACTACCCCCCTCAGTATTTTGCAACATTTTTGCCGTGTCATTGGTCTGAAAAGCGGTGACGACACCACTTTTTGCCGTGTCATTGGTACAGTTGAGTCATGTCGTTGGTACAGTTGAGTCGTGTCGTTGGTACAGTTGAGTCGTGTCGTTGGTACAGTTGAGTCGGTCGGAATCGTAGAGATATTTCTACTTTGTCATTTTAGAATAGGTTATGGAGCTATACTCCGATAAGTAGTAGTGGTAGTCTTTTAGAAAATGTTTTTTTTTTGAATTGCCTTTGACGTAAAGTGAAAATATTGCATCTTTGTCCTTCTATAAGTCTTTAACAATCAACAAAATGCAACGTTTCCATACTATCCTACAAAGCATAAACGGCGCAACCTCACCCATCGTTATTGCCCTTGTACCGTTTGACGTTGAAGCCATTTTTGGTATTAAAAATCGGGTGGACATTCGTGGAACAATTGATGGACACCTGTTTGAGCGTACCCTTTTGTCTTTGGGCGATGGGCGTCATTATTTTATGCTCAATGCCAAAATGATGAAAGCCATCCGCAAAAAAATGGGTGATGAAGTCTATATTGAAATTGAAGAAAAAGAACATACGGGCTATAAGGAAGTCGAATTACCCGATTATTTCTTAATGGAATTAGAAGAAAATCCTATTGCAAAGGAACAATATGAATTGAGTAATCCATCTGCTAAACGTTGGGTCGCACAATTTGTCACAGAGCCTAAAAGTGCAGATGCTAAGGCAAAACGTGTGTTGAAAGCGATTGAAGTTCTAGAAAGACAAAGCCGAATTCGGACTGAAAAAGAAAAAGCGAAAAAGTGACCCTCTCAGTATAAATCATTAAAAAATCAAGAAAAATGACTAAAATTCTCACATTATTGACACTCATTTCGATGGCTTTAAGTTGTGATATGCCAACTACAAGTAGTAAAAAGACCCCTTTATTAATAGCATTTGAAGACACGACAAAAGAATTTGGTTGGGGTTTCAAAGACGCAAGTGGTCAAATTGTTATTCCACCTCAATACAGCAACGTTTATGAAGATACATTTACAAACGATATCGCTTTTGTTTTTGAGAAAAAATACGAGATGGCAGATGAAAAACATGGCATCATTGCTATTGATAAACAAAATAAATTCGTCTTAAAACCTTTCATATTCGACAACGGACCAGACTATCTTCAAGAGGGTCTTTTCAGATTTACTGAAAACGGTCAAATGGGTTTTGCAGATGTCCAAGGTAAAAAAATTATTGCTGCCAAATATACTTTTGTTGAACCTTTTCAAGAAGGATTTGCTGCTTTCTGCGAAGGATGCAAAAAAGAGGCAGCGGGTGAACATTGGCGAATGGTGGGCGGCAAATGGGGGTTTATAGATAAAAACGGAAAAGAATTAATTAAGGCTCAATACGATGAAGTCAGTAATTTCAAAGAAGGTATAGCCGATGTGACTAAAAATGGGCAAAAAATGCGTATTAATCCAAAAGGAGAAGCTGTAAAATAGAACAATCAAGTATCGGATATTTTCAAAATATCCGATACTAATTACCCAAAACTTAAGAAACTTGACGCACATTAGTAACTACTTTTTTAGAAACATCCCCCTCAGTATTTTTATCTAAATTACCACTTTGTATCTTCGCAAAGAGATGTTTAAATCTCAAAAACTGCATTTCAAACCACTCGTAACTCGCTGCCGATATCATTAAAGTCAGAAAGAAAGTAACGCTATAGTAAATCGTATTTGAGAACCAATCATCAAGATTTGGGTTGAAAAAACGAGCCGCATGAAGCCCAAACATGATAGCGATGCCATGCCACATATAAATAGAGTATGAAATTTTACCTAAGTAATCGAGCCATTTATATTCCAAATTAAAGAGGCTGTTAGGATTTGCAGCGAGGTTGAGTATCAAAACAATAAAAAATATAGCATAAAATTCGTGGTTGGCAAAAGGCACTTCAATGCCTAAAAGCATAAGTAGAATAACCCCGACTAAGGTCAAAACTTGAGTGATAGGCAAAAAGAGAGGGCGCAATACTTTCATATTCAAATTGAACAAAAAATAAGCACCAATACCGCCAATTGCCATGCAACTGATACGCAACAAGGAGAAAAACTTATAAGCTGAAGTAATTATTTTTATTCTTAAAGGTGCTTGACTTATATCCGTAGAATGGTCTGCAAAAGAATACAAAATATTGGTTATCAATAAAATAGAAAATACAATACTTACCAAAACAACTAAATAACGGCGTGACAATTTAACCATCCAAGGCCAAATCAGATAGAATTGTTCTTCAATACCAATGCTCCATGATTGAGCAATATAGGGCATATAGTCATATAAATTATAGACAATATTAGGAAACAAGATGCCGTAGAAAAAGATTTTTGTCCCAAATTTGTAATGTATCCCCTCAGTATAAATGGGAATATCGAAGTACGATATATGTGGCAAAACAAATAATCCAAGAATAATGATGAGATAATAAAGAGGCCAAATTCGCAAAACACGCCGGATGTAAAACGCCTTGACAAAGACAGTTCCAAAACGTTCTTTTTCAACCAATAAAAGGTATGTTATCAAGAAGCCGCTCAAAGTAAAGAACAGTGTAACACCCAATTCTCCAACAATTTTGATAAAATGCCATTTATTAAACAGGCTTGTTAAGCCAAAAAACAGCTTAATTTGTTCTAAATGATGGATAATAACCACAAAAGCGGCTATGAAACGAAGACCATTAAGACTTGGGAAAAACACCTTAGATGTGCGTTCACTCATATTATGTTTGCTTTCTCGTTACAAGTATGTTGTTAATATTGTCGCAAAAATAATCAAACTTTCGTTTTCAATCAAATAGTTTAATTTTTGATAACGAAAATACTTTATTGAGGTTATGAAAAGAGTTTTTACACCATGTTCGGGGAATTTTCAAAATTCCCCGAACATTTTACATCTCTAAACCTCAGCATCCACTAAATCCTGTTTGATACGTTGGCTCGGTTCAACATAAATCTCTAATTTGATTTTGTCTTTTCCTTTCATCGCTTTCCATTCAGCAACCGCATCATTCAAAACTGCCAAAATATTCCACCGTTCATTTTTAGGTTCTTTTGAAAGAAACTGGTCATATCCGCGCAAAACAATATGAATTTCACGTGCATCAAGCCAAGAAAAATCACACAAACAATCGAACAACGCATCTAAATTCTTACCAAAATAGGTAGGCAATTTCAACCCTTTTTGAATTTGTTGATAAAAATCGAGCATGGTTTCAGCCTTAATGCCATCAATATATGCGATAATCATGTCCGCATCGCGTGTTTTTGGCTCGTAAGGTGCTTTTAAAATTTTAAAGTTTGACATATCTGAAGTTTATTTTTGAAAGCAATAAGTTCATTGGACTTCAACAAAGGTCTGATAATGGTCATTGGTGTACCAAGCTCGATTATCAGAACCTGTGACAAGCCTTTCGGTACCCCGATTTACTCCGCCCCGCTTTGGGTTAATATCCCACTCTTGATATTTTATTTTTTTTCCTGAATTGTCTTTTGTTGCCAAACGCCTTTCTCGGTTTTGAAAAACCCTACCGCCTACATAACCAGGCATCGCCGCATTGTGTTCGCGGACATATTGAAGCACTTTATAAACTTTTACAGGAATACGATTATTCGCAACGTTCGGTGGCGTTCCACCGTCTGTTTGACTGTTATCTGAGTGGTTCGGTACTTTTTCAACGGTTTTAGACGGGCTTTGGTTGGGTTCTTTTTTTTGTGATTGCCCACAACCGATTAGGCTTAAACCGACAATAAAAAAAAGTGTGTGAATAAATTGTTTAAACATAAATTATCCGATTTTCGCTATAAAAGTAGATAAAAATTTATAATACACAATTTTTTTCCATTCAAACAATAAGAATTTATGACAAAAATATTTTGCATACCCGAATTAAAACACAAAAACAATGAAATTCAAAATTAACTAAAAAAGGAATTATCCATCATATTGTCCTCATCTTCAAAGAAAAAGATAATTTTGCGGCTTTAATTCTTAAAAATCACAAAACTATCAACTGTCATCTATCAACTAATTATGGAACTGAATCAACTGCATAAAATCTATTTTATAGGTATCGGCGGCATTGGTATGTCGGCTTTGGCTCGTTATTTCATGGGGCGAGGCATCGAAGTTCATGGCTACGACCGTACGGAAACAGAATTGACACGTTCGCTCACATCAGAAGGTATGATTATTCATTATACCGATGATGTGACTTATATTCCAAACGGTGTAGATTTGGTCGTCTTTACACCAGCAGTGCCCAAAGAACATACAGAGTTGAATTATTTTCAGAAAAATAACATACCTATTTTGAAGCGGTCGGAAGTTTTAGGATTGATTTCGAGAGGAATGAAGTGCATCGGCGTAGCAGGGACACATGGAAAAACAACGACATCATGCCTTGTGACACATATATTACGTGTAGGTGGTGTTGATGCAACTGCGTTTTTAGGGGGCATTTCACTGTCCATCGGTTCTAATTTTGTTCAAGGCAATTCAGATTGGGTTGTGGTCGAAGCCGACGAATATGACCGTTCTTTCCTTCGTTTAAGTCCCGATATAGCCATAATTAACAGCATGGATCCTGATCATTTGGACATTTATGGCGATGAAAAGAACTTTCGTCAAGCGTTTCGGGATTTTACTCGAAAAGTCAAATCGGGCGGTCAAGTTTTTAAAAAACAAGGTTTGGTACTGAGGGGGAGTAAAAACGAAGCTACAACATGGTCAACCTATGGTTTGAAACGCGGTGATTTTCGTGCTGTCAATTTAAGAGTTGAAAATGGCTTTTTTGTTTTCGATTATAAAAGCCCTAAAGGAGATATTTTGAATATCAAAACAACGCTTCCAGGTCAACACAACATCGAAAATGCAACAGCTGCTATTGCCGTTGCGCAACTATTAGGTGTAACCTCTGAAAAGGTCAAAGAGGCTTTGGCAACGTTTGAAGGCATAAAAAGACGTTTTCAGTTTGTTTATCAGAATGATAATCAAAGACTTACATTTATTGATGACTACGCACACCACCCTACTGAACTCAATGCAGCCATATTAGCGGCGCGAACTTTATACCCAAATCGTCGGTTGATAGGCATTTTTCAACCACATCTTTTTTCAAGAACGAATGATTTTCAAGATGGTTTTGCCGCTGCATTAGACAAACTTGATGAGACTTTTTTACTCGATATCTACCCCGCCCGTGAGTTACCTATGGCTGGGGTAACATCTGAAATCCTTTTTGATAAGATGAAAAATCCACACAAAACTTTGACGACTAAGGCGGAATTAATGTCATTACTGAGGGGGCGCTTTTCATCTGAAAATCTTACAAATACCACCATTTTAACGCTTGGTGCAGGTGATATTGATACATTCGTCTCCCCTATTTCCGACTTACTCAATGAATTGATATGAATTTTTCAAAATACGTAAAATACTTTTTTTTCTGGGTCAGTTACTTCATTGTATCACGTCTCATTTTTTTAATATATCATTTTGACAATACGCAAAATATTGGTTTTCAAAATATTATTGAAGTATTTACACATGGTATTCGTTTGGATTTATCGGCTGCAGGGTATTTTTCAGTACTACCTTTTATACTTTTTTCTTTTTTTAATTTAATCAACAAGAAGGAAAATTTTGGCGGAGTAATTAAAACCTACACAATTCTCTTCATTCTCGTATCATCTGCTTTGATTGCTGCGGATTTAGAATTATTCAAAAATTGGGGCTATCGGATAGACGATACATTTTTGAAATACCTTATGTCTCCAAACGAAATGGCAGCTTCTGTTAGCTCCTACCCTGTCTTGTTATTATTCTCTATTTTCCTTGTTTTCACAATCGTTTCAATTTATGTTTTTAATAAAACTGTATTCAAAAAACGGCTTAATACTGAGGGGGGGGATTCTCCATTCGTAAAACGCATTTTAAACTTTTTTGTAGGAGCATTGATAACCATCGCTTTGATTTTACCGATTCGTGGCGGCATACAATTAGCACCCGTCAATCAAAGCGCAGTCTATTTTTCAAACAAGCCATTCGCCAATTATGCGGCGGTCAATCCGATTTGGAATTTCTTTGTTTCTGTTTTTGAAAAAACGTCGGAGGATAGGAATCCATACGTTTATTTTCCTGAAAATGAAGCGGCGGTGACTCTAAAAGCCATGTTCACGGATTCTTCAAAAACACAAAAACTGCTGCGCAATGACCTCACACAGCCCAATATCATCATCATTACGTATGAAAGTTTGACAGCGAAAGTCATCGAAAAATTAGGCGGCGAAAAAGGCATAACACCTCATTTCGACAGCTTAACACGTGAAGGTGTTTTGTTTTCAAATATTTATGCCAGTGGCGACCGTACAGACAGAGGAC
>JANMJN010000109.1:0-2569 GCA_031371355.1 Saprospiraceae bacterium | reverse complement strand
GGCGAACAACTGAGGGGGTATGTGTCAAAAGGTTTTCAAGGCGTAAAGATGCGCGTCGGCGTCATGGACGAAACCGTGAAAGAAAGCATCAAACGCGTAAAAGCAGCGCGGGAAGCCCTCGGCGATGGTATAAAATTGATGGCTGATGCCCACGGAACTTTCAGTGTCCCCGAAGCCAAGCAGTTTTGCAGAGGTGTAGAAGATTGTGATTTATATTGGTTTGAAGAGCCGATTAGCCCCGATAACCGTCATGGAACAGCCGAAATACGTGCTTCAACGTCTATTCCAATCGCCGCAGGCGAAAGTGAATACACGGCTTTTGATGTGCGCGATTTGATTGAAGTCCGTGCTTTAGATGTCGTTCAACCCGATTCTGCAATCATCGGCGGCATAACCGAAGCGATGCGTGTCGCGCAATTGGCGCACACGTATCAACTTGAACTCGCGCCGCATTGTTGGGGTTCCGCCTTTTCATTTATGGCGGGGGTGAATGTAGCGTTTGCCGCACCTTCTGCGGTCGTTATTGAGTTTTCACTCGGTGGCAATCCGATGATGTATGATTTGGTGAATGAAAAAATTGAGGTCGTTAACGGCATGATAGATGCACCAAAACGGGCAGGTTTGGGGCTTACACCCAATTGGAATTTTGTAAAAGAATTTAAACAAAAAGTGTAATTTTTTAACACATAGTCACATAGAACACATAGTTTTTAAAATTTATTTTTTCATAAAAGATTGATAATTAATTTTTTATGAAAAAAAAATAACAAAGACTATGTGCCCTATGTGACTATGTGTTAAATAACAAAAAATCAACAATCATGGCAAGAGCAGTAAAAATCAATCATGTTGCCCTCGTGGTGAGTAACCTTGAAGCGGCTTGTGCTTTTTATGAAAACGAGTTGGGTTTGACTCCCTTACCCGCTTTTTTATTCGACTATCCAACCGCTTTTTTTAAGTTCAATGATGAGCAACAATTGCACCTCACAGAATGGGACGACACTTATTCTTTCAGAGGACATGTTTGCCTACAAGTGGACGACATCAATGCCATTTTTTTCAGAATGAAAGCTTTGGGCGTGATTGACATCCGACCGTGGGGCAAAGTCCGTCAACTACCTGATGGGGCAATTCAGATGTTTGTGCGCGACCCTTCGGGCAATTTGGTGGAATTATCGTCTCTACCTGGCAGTTATATTGACCCTACCATTTTTGAAGATGAACTCTATAAAGCGGGTATTTATGTATCTGGGCGCAATGATTTTAGAGGGTATAAATCTGAAAATGCGACGTTGTACCACACTAAGTAGAACACCATTTAATTTTATCAAAAACAAAGTAAAAACAGCTTAAAAGTCAATAAATCAACAAAAAGTACTGAGGGGTATGAAAAACGTATTGCTTTTAGAAACCATTGCAGAGGACGCACTTGACATACTCAAACGCGCGGAAAATATCCAAATTTTCACCGCATACAGCGATGAACCTTTGGCAAAAATCCTGTCAGAAAATACCATTCATGCCGTCATTACACGCGGAAAAGGGCAGGTAAATAAGGCATTAATGGCGGCTTGCCCACAATTGCAAGTGGCAGCACGTTGCGGGGTAGGCTTGGATAATGTGGATGTAAAAGAAGCAACCGCACGCAAAATCAAGGTTGTCAATGCCCCTGGTGCAAACGCTTCAACGATTGCCGAGCATACTCTTTCGTTGATGCTGATGTTGCAACGCAATTTATACCAATCTATCAATGAGGTCAAGTCGGGAAACTGGGAATCACGCAGCCAGTTTCAAGGCGATGAACTCAATGGTAAAACCTTGGGCATATTGGGCATGGGCAATATAGGTAAAAAAGTCGCTAAATTGGCAGACGCTTTTGGTATGAACGTCCTTTATTGGAGTCGAACCGACCTTGTAAACACTTATACATTTGTCTCTTTTGAAGCCCTGCTACGCCAATCCGATATTATTTCTATTCATCTACCATACCTATCAGAAACGCACCATTTGATTGATGAAATAGCTTTTTCACTGATGCAACCTCACGCTCTACTCATCAACACGGCACGTGGAACGATTATTGAACAAGACGTTTTATATAAATCCTTAGAAAATAAAACCATTGCAGGCTTTGGTGCGGATGTCTTAGCCGCAGAACCGCCTGCGCCAAATGACCCTTTATTGATGCACCCTAAAGCCCTAATTACTGCCCATGTGGGTAGCCTTACGGCAACAACTTATACTAAAATGTGCGTTTCTACGGTTCAAAATGTCTTAGCAATTTTATCGGGTAAAGAGCCGCAAATGGAGAGTGTTTTTAATCGGAAAGACCTTTGAAAGAAGCCCCTTTTTATGAATGCTTTTTTATTTCAAAAGCAGTTTGATACTGTGGGTGCTATTTTTAAAAAATTTGATAATGTGCGTTAGGTGTTCAAACATTCACTGAACACCTAACACGAAAACATTACTTCAAATGGTTTTAAGGTGTCACACAGGGTCGAAATACTGAGGGGTAAAGCCCCCTCAGTAAAACATCCGATTTCCATCATTCAAGCATCCTTTCGGATAC
>JANMJN010001024.1:0-2042 GCA_031371355.1 Saprospiraceae bacterium | reverse complement strand
CAAGATGCCGAAGCCCTCGAAATACTGAGGGGGTGCTTTCGTGATAGAGAAGTGATTGGCTTGGATTGTCGTCCGTTGATATATCAGCATGGGTCGTTGCACTGCGTGACGATGCAGTTTCCGTTTGGAACTATCTAAACACGCGGTTTGTTGTTTTAGATTAAAAAGTTTATTTTTGTAAAAAAATTGAAAAATGACAGATACAATTAGCAAAACAGAATTACGCGCAGCGTTCAAAGAAATATTGAAAGAAGAACGTGGTTTACTCAAACAACTCCTCAAAGAATTGATGGAGGAAGAAGTTCGTGCAAGTTCTGATGAAAACATCAGTGACGAAGAACTACGTCTTTCGGCAAAACGTCAATTTCAAAAATATGCCACCGTTTTTAGGTCTCTTGCTGAAAGTGAAGTAGAAGGAAAAGAACGATTAGAAAAAATAATAAAGGAAGATTTTGAACGATATGATGATGTTTTCAGAAAATTGGCTGAATGATTTTTTAAATTTTATCGTCCACATTTGACCCCCCTCAGTATAATTCTAAATAAAATGAGTAATCAAGCTAAAATGCTCGATTACTCATTTTATTTTTGCCAAAAATTAAAGAAACATGACAAAACTCAAAGTCGGCATCGTCCAACAAATCAGTGGCGGTAGTCGAGAAGAAAATATAGAGCGCAGTTTACTCGGTATTGCTGATTGTGCTGCAAAGGGCGCAGAACTCGTCGTTTTACAGGAATTGCATTGCGGCATCTACTTTTGTCAAGTCGAAGAAACGGCAAAATTCGATATGGCAGAACCCATTCCGGGACCTTCAACAGCTATTTTTGGCGAAGCCGCAAAGAAGCATAATATCGTTTTAGTCACTTCCCTTTTTGAAAAACGGGCAGCTGGTTTATACCACAATACAGCCGTTGTTTTTGAAAAAAATGGTGAAATCGCAGGAAAATACCGTAAAATGCACATTCCTGACGACCCTGCTTACTATGAAAAGTTTTATTTCACGCCTGGAGATTTGGGTTTCGAACCCATCAAAACAAGCGTTGGAACATTAGGCGTACTCGTTTGTTGGGATCAATGGTATCCCGAAGCAGCTCGTTTGATGGCTTTGCGTGGTGCAGATATGTTGATTTATCCGACAGCAATCGGGTGGGAGAGTACCGATACTGAGGGGGATAAAGATCGGCAACATGATGCTTGGGAAACGATTCAGCGCGGTCATGCGGTGGCGAATGGTTTGCCTGTTATTACGGTCAATCGAGTGGGTTTTGAAGCTGATTGGTCGGGCGTGACGAATGGCATTCAGTTTTGGGGACAAAGTTTTATTGCGGGTCCGCAAGGCGAATTTTTATATAAAGCATCATCGGATTTAGAAGAAAACGTGGTTATTGAAATTGATAGGCAACGAACGGAGGAAGTGCGCCGCATCTGGCCCTTCTTCCGCGACCGCAGAATTGACTATTATGGCGGTTTGACGAAGCGGTATTTGGATTAAGGAAAATTCTCAAATTATATCATTCAACTTTCTTAATTTAAAGGCAAAAACAAGTCAAAGGATTATGGAACATATTGAATTATTGCTGTTTTTCTTCGGTATTGCAGCCGTATATGCGAGTGCGGGCTTTGGCTGTGGTTCGAGTTACCTTGCGCTATTGGCTCTTTATGGGGTTTCGATGACGACGATGCGCCCGACGGCTTTGCTTTGCAATATTGTTGTTGTTTTTGGAGGCACTTGGCTTTTTTGGCGGAGTGGTTATTTGAATGTCAAAAAAATCATACCCCTCAGTATCGCCTCTGTTCCAATGGCTTTTGTCGGCGGGTTGTTACCGTTGAAAGAAAAAACTTTCTTCATTTTATTAGGTTCAAGTCTTGTAATTGCTGCATTATTGCTATTTTTTCAGAATTATTTTAAAAAAAACGAAGTAGAAACATCAGAAAATAGCTCTATACTGAGGGGTTCCATTTTAGGAGGTTCGATTGGTTTTTTATCGGGCATGGTCGGCATTGGCGGTGGCATTTTTTTGTCTCCTGTTTTGCATTTGAT
>JANMJN010001008.1:0-1901 GCA_031371355.1 Saprospiraceae bacterium | reverse complement strand
AGTACATCGCATAATTATTATGCTCCTCAATACCTGTTGCAATCGCAAAAATATTAGGGTCAAAAATGATGTCATAAGGCTTAAAACCGACTTGTTCAACCAAAATTTTATAAGCTCTTGCGCAAATTTCTACTTTTCGTTCTGTTGTATCGGCTTGCCCTTCTTCGTCAAAAGCCATAACAACGGCTGCAGCACCGTATTTTCTAACAGTTTTTGCTTGTTCGATAAATTTTTCCTCGCCTTCTTTCATCGAAATAGAATTGACAATGCACTTGCCTTGCACACATTTCAAACCAGCTTCGATGACGTTGAATTTTGAAGAGTCAATCATAATCGGCAGCTTCGCAATATCGGGTTCTGACATAACAAGGTGCAAAAACTCAACCATCGCTTTTTCTGAATCCAACAAACCTTCGTCCATATTGATGTCAATGACTTGCGCACCGCCTTCCACTTGTGAGCGAGCGACGTCTAATGCAGCAGAGAAGTCGCCTTGTTTTATCAACCTTGCAAAAGCCCGTGAACCCGTCACATTCGTCCGTTCACCGACATTGATAAAGTTTGTATTTTCACGAACAATCAAGGGTTCAAGCCCTGAATACGTCGAATTGCCCTTGTCTTTTACGGGTTTACGTGATTTCATACCTTTCACGGCTTCCGCCATCAGACGAATGTGATCGGGTGTTGTGCCGCAACAACCACCTATGATATTGATGAATCCACTTTCTGCAAAGTCGCGGATAAAGACTTGCATTTGCTCAGCCGTTTGGTCGTACTCCCCAAATTCATTCGGAAGTCCTGCATTTGGATAGGCATGAACCAAGCAACTTGCAATATTGGACAAAGACTCAACATGCGGGCGCATTTCTTCAGCACCTAAAGCACAGTTCAAACCAACCGTCAGGAGGTTTGATGCATGAGCTATCGAAATATAAAATGCCTCAACCGTTTGACCCGACAATGTTCTGCCTGACGCATCTGTAATCGTTCCCGAAATCATCACAGGCAACGGTTTTACTGAGGGGTGCTCTTCGTAGTATTTTTCAATAGCAAAAATGGCTGCTTTGGCATTCAAGGTATCGAAAATGGTTTCAACCAACAGAATATCAACGCCACCGTCTATTAACGCACCCACTTCTTCATAATAAGCGTCAACCAATTCATCAAATGTCACTGCTCGAAATCCTGGATTATTGACATCGGGTGAAATCGAAGCGGTACGGTTTGTGGGTCCCATCGCACCTGCGACAAAGCGTGGTTTATCGGGATTTGCAGCCGTATATTCATCGGCAACTTTACGGGCAATTTTAGCCGATTCAAAGTTGATGTCGTAAACGGCTTCTTCCAATTCATAATCAGCTTGGGCAATGCAAGTACCTGAAAACGTATTGGTTTCGATGATATCAGCACCCGCATCGAGGTAGGCGCGGTGTATTGCCTCAATCACATCGGGTCGTGTAATCGAAAGCAAATCATTATTGCCTTGAATATCACGATGAAAATCTTTAAAACGCTCACCGCGAAAGTCTTTTTCAGTGAGTTTATATTCTTGAATGAGCGAACCCATAGCGCCGTCAATGACGAGTATGCGTTCTTTGGCAAGTTGTCGGATGTCTATTTTAGTCATAAACTGATTTAAAATGAGTGATAATTGAGGATGAAAGCCCCCCTCAGTAAATTGGATAACTTTTTAAAGTAAAATGCGGCGCAAAGTTACAGACTTGTTGAATGAAAGTAAAACATAATTGGAAAGATGTGGTTTTTGTTTAGGATTTTAAATTAAAACACGTTACTGAAATATAGTTTTTTTCTTAAAAAATAACGATTATCATGTTAGAATCACAAATGGCTATATTAGAAATCACAGCCGAAGCGGTTATCGATGTACATATTCCAGAAGC
>JANMJN010000902.1:0-2358 GCA_031371355.1 Saprospiraceae bacterium | reverse complement strand
CGTAAGTTTTATCTATCAAACCAGACACTGGAACGGGATAAAAATCGGCATCGCCCATGTGTTCCGCACGGTCAGCATAGACACGGCGTTCTGCTTCGACGAACAAATGAATCGCTTCTGCGCTGTGAAAGCCGTAATTACTGAGGGGGTAGTCTTCGACAATGCTCAGCAACTGTAAGAGAGCAATGCCACCACTTGAAGGGGGCGGCATGGTAATAATATCGAAGCCTCTATATTCTCCAACAAGCGGTTTACGCCATACGGCATCATAGTTTTTCAAATCCGCTTTTGAGATAAAACCATTGCCACGCTGCATTTCTGCTACGATGAGTTCTGCTGTTTTGCCTTCATAAAAACCGTCTCTACCTTTATCTCTGATGCGTTCAAGAGTTTCTGCGAGGTCAGGCTGTCTCAAAATATCACCTGCTTTCCAAGCGATAGATGTATCTTTTTTTACCAATACTGTTGATTTAGTATTGTTTTTTATAAATTCTAATTTATTGCTGTTCAAACGATTGGCTTCTGATTCAGTAATACCGAAACCGATTTCGGCATAATCAATTGCTGGTTGCACAAGTTTTTTCCAATCTTTCAGTTTAGAATATTTCTGAAACATTTTGTAACAACCGTCCACAGTACCGGGTACACCCGCAGCTAAAACCCCTTTTTGGCTTTTGCCTTCTATGACGTTTTTATTGGCATCTAAATACATATCACGCGTGGCTTTTGAAGGCGCTCGTTCCCGATAATCGAGAGTCGAAATCTCTTTACCATCACCACTCCGATAAACTAAAAAGCCACCGCCGCCTAAATTTCCTGCGCGCGGATAAACAACTGCCAAAGCAAATTGAACTGCAATTGCTGCATCAATCGCATTGCCGCCTTGTTTGATGATGTCTAAACCGACTTTTGTCGCCAAAGGATGCGCTGCCGAAACGACCGCTTTGTCTGCAACGATAGATTTTTGTGATTTATAATCCGTAAAAGGTTTGACATTATGGCATGAAGCCCAAAATATACTGAGGGGGATGAAAAAATAGGCAATTGAGCGTAAAAGGATTGGATTCCTGTTCATAATCAGGTTTTATTTTATAATTTTTAAAATGTAAATTTTGCATAAAAGTAAAAATAGGCATTCATAAAACAAGTAAAGAGTCTAAAAAAAAAGATAAGATAACACATAGTTTTTTTTTGGCATTGTTTTGGTAAATATTAAAACGTTTGGTTAATTATTTTCATGGTTAGTTTATGCCAGCGGGTTTTTCCGCTTGGCATTTTTTTTTGCCTTTACTTTCAGTAAATTTCAAAATTTCATGAGTCTCCTTTTTTTCTTAACAATTGTTAATGAAAACAGACCTCAAACTTAGCCAACTTTGCACTATTATTTTTACAAATTAAAAAACAAAATAAATGAAGCAAACAATCTTAGGTGCAGGCGGCGTAACAGCAATAAATTTGGCAAAAGAACTCTTACAACGAGGTGAAAATGTCCGGCTTGTAAGTCGTTCAGCAACACCATTTCAAGGGGTACAAGACCTTGTCGCAGCCGATTTACTCCATGCACAAGCGGTTTCAGATGCCGTTAAAGGTTCAGATATTGTGTATTTGACTGCAGGATTGACTTATAAAACTAAAGTTTGGCAACAAGAATGGCCCGTTTTGATGCAAAATACAATAGATGCATGTAAACGTCACAATGCGAAATTGATATTTTTTGACAATGTCTATTCGTATGGAAAAGTGGATGGCATCATGACTGAATCCACACCTTATAATCCATGCAGTAAAAAGGGTGATGTCAGAGCAAAAATAGCTACGCAACTCCTGAATGAAACAAAAAAGGGTAATCTAAACGCCATCATCGCTCGAGCAGCAGATTTTTATGGACCTGCGACACCCCTCAGTTTGTTGACCGCTATGGTCTTTGAAAATTTAGCCAAAGGCAAAACGGCTCAATATCTCATACGTGATGATGTAAAACACTCTTTTACTTATACACCTGATATGGGCAAAGCACTTGCTGACCTTTCTTCTGAAGCAAGTGCATGGAATCAAATTTGGCATTTGCCAACTTCAAATCCTGCACCGACAGGTCGTGAACTCATCGAAATGGCAGCATCGGAATATGGTGTCAAATCCAAAACAATGATTTTGGGCAAAACAATGAACCGTATTTTAGGTGTTTTTATCCCTGTTTTAAGAGAAATGCAAGAGATGTTGTATCAATACGAAGTAGATTATCATTTCGATTCAACCAAATTTGAAAAGCAATTTGGTTGGAAACCAACGAGTTATACTGAGGGGATAAAACAGACTGCGGCTTTTTACAGCAAGAAATAGTTTTTAAAATTATCAGAC
>JANMJN010000819.1:0-2922 GCA_031371355.1 Saprospiraceae bacterium | reverse complement strand
AAAGATGTGAAATTCATTCCACTTTCAGCTTTGAACGGCGACAATGTGGTAGATAAATCTAAAAATTTGTCGTGGTTTGAAGGTGGTACATTGCTTGAATACCTTGAAAATGTAGAAGTTACGGTTGATACAAATGCAACAGATGCCCGTTTTCAAGTGCAATATGTCATCCGTCCGCGTGATGAAGAGCATCATGATTATCGTGGATATGCGGGTCGGATTCAAAGCGGTGTTTACAAAGTTGGTGATAAAGTAGCTGTTTTGCCATCAGGCATTGAAAGTACGATTTCACGTATTGAAACTAATTTACAAGATGTAACAGAAGCGCATGTTGGACAATCTGTGGTTTTGCATTTGGCAGATGATATTGATATTTCACGCGGTGATTCGATTGTTGTGGCTGCGGAAACGACAGAAGCGACTGTTTCAAACGAAATTGAAGCCCATATTTGCTGGTTTGATGAACGTCAGCCATTGCATGAAGGTACAAAGTTGTTGCTCCAAAATGGCGCAAACACAGTGAAAGCGATTGTTCGTGAAATAGAATATAAATACGATATTTCGACACTCGAAAAAGTATCGGCTGTTGGCGATAGGGGAGCGGTAGGTAAGTTAAATGATATTGTGAAAATATTGTTAAAAACGGCAAAGCCTATTGTTTTTGATAAATATGGTCAAAATCGCCAAACAGGTTCGTTTATTTTGGTTAATGAAAATACATGTAATACAGTTGCGGCGGGCATGATTACAGGCAAGTATTTAGTTGATGATTTTGAAATTTGATAAATCTTTTCTGTCAATAACATGCGTCATGTTTGAAACTTGACGCATGTTGGAAACAAATAAAAAATATAATAACGAAATGTCTGTATTACAAAATTCGACTTTACCTATAGAACAAACAGATAATAAGTTAAATCAACTTATTGCGACCTATGATGACCGACAACTGCTTTGGTTGAGCGGTTATCTCTACGGTTTGGCAAATGCAAAAGCTGATAATCGAGTGGCTACTGATGTCGTTTATCGTTCGCCCGTCACCCCCTCAGTAACGCCGGTTACAAATGGCAATGCAGCGATTGCTGTCAAGCCGTCGAAGGTGACAATCCTATACGGCAGTCAATCTGGCAATAGCAAAAAGGTCGCAAACCAAGCTGCAGAGGCATTGAAAACAGCTGGTTCTGAGGTCGTTGTAACCGATATGAGCGATTACAAACCAGCTCAATTGAAGAATGAAAAGCTATTACTTTTCGTAGTGGCGACTTATGGGGAAGGCGAACCACCCGCAGCAGCAGAGGAGTTGCACAAGTTCATTTTCAGCAGTCGTGCGCCGAAATTGAGTGCGGATACACAGTTTGCCGTATTGGCTTTGGGTGATAAATCTTATTTGCAATATTGCCAAACGGGTAAAGATTTTGACCAACAATTAGAAAAATTAGGCGCAAAACGCATTGCAGATCGCATAGATTGCGATGTTGATTATCACGATGATGCAGATAAATGGGTGAAAACGGTAGTTGAAAAATTATCTGCCCTCCAACCTCAAAGAGGAACTAATGGTGCAACGAATGTCAATGGACAAGCGGCTTATGCAACGGCTATAAAACAAGAAGCGCCCGTTTCAAAATACGATAGAAAAAACCCTTTTGAAGCCGAAGTTTTAGAAAAAATACAGCTTAATGGACGTGGTTCGGTCAAGGAAACATGGCATGTTGAGTTAAATCTTGAAGGGTCAGGGTTGACCTACGAGCCTGGTGATGCTTTGAATGTTTTTGCGACAAATTCAGAACGTTTGGTGGCAGATGTTTTGAAAACATCAAAATTAGACCCCTCAGTATTGGTTGATTTTGATGGTCAAAAACAGAAATTAGGTGATGTGTTGTTAGAAAAAGCAGAGTTGTCTGTTTTGACACGCGATGTGTTGCAGAAATACTATGGTTTTACTAAAAATGACAAACTCAAAGCCATACTCGACGACCCCAAAGCTTTGCAGGCATATATATATGGACGTGATGTGGCGGACTTGTTTGTTGATTTTCCATCAGAAGTACCCCCTCAGTATTTTGCCGATTTTTTGAGAAAAATGCCTGCTCGGGCTTACTCTATTGCCTCAAGTTTAGCCGCTCACGAAGACGAAGTGCATTTGACGGTGGGCGCTGTACGCTATAATTTTAGGGGTCGTAAAAAAGAAGGTGTTGCATCATCTTTCCTTGCAGACCGTCTTGCGATTGGTGAAAAAGTAAAGGTTTTTGTTGAAAAAAATGAATATTTTAAATTACCAAATGACCCGAATGCAGACATCATTATGGTCGGACCGGGTACGGGTATTGCGCCTTTCCGTGCTTTCGTGGAGGAGCGTGCAGAGACAGGTGCAGAAGGTAAAAACTGGTTATTCTTCGGCAATCCGAACTTTACGACTGACTTTTTGTACCAAACAGAATGGCAACAATATTTGAAAAAAGGCAATTTAGACCGCTTAGATTTGGCTTTTAGCCGCGATCAAAAGGATAAAATTTATGTGCAACACCGCCTTTTGCAAAAATCAAAACTCATTTTTGAGCGTTTGCAAAACGGTTCTTATTTCTATGTTTGTGGCGATAAAAACAAAATGGCAGGCGATGTTGAGCGTGCTTTGGTACAAATTGCAGTGAAAGAAGGTGGTTTTTCAGAAGAAAAAGCAGTGGAATTCATCAAAGATTTGAAGAAAAAGCGGCAGTATTTGGAAGATGTGTATTAGATTTTTGATCACTGATTGGACTGATTGGACAGATTTTCACTGATTTTTCTTTTGTCATCCTGTAAGGAACTAAGAAAAAATCAGTGAAAATCTGTTAAATCAGCCCAATCTGTGGTCAAAATTCTAATAAACATCTTCCAAATACTGCCGCTTTTTCTTCAAATCTTTGATAAATTAAACTTCTT
>JANMJN010000777.1:0-6498 GCA_031371355.1 Saprospiraceae bacterium | reverse complement strand
ACCCCCCTCAATATTTCCGCTGTTTTTTCTGCATTTTCAAAATTTATATCGGTCACAACAACTTTTGCGCCTTCTTTGCCAAAAGCCAAAGCGGTTGCCCTGCCAATGCCTGAACCTGCGCCTGTTACGAGACACACTTTGTTTTTAAACCTTTTCATATCAATATTTTAGTTACCATCACTAATTGTCGTACCGCCATCAACAATGATATTTTGTCCTGTCATAAAACCGCCTGCTTTTGATGCCAACATCACGGCAACGCCTGCAATTTCTTCCACCGATCCCACACGGCGTAGCGGCGTCAAAGCCAACCGTTTTTTACCCCCCTCAGTATCATTGCTTGAAACAACGATTTTTGCACCTTGCACACCCATTGCTTCGGCAATAGCTTTGCCCATGCCACTGCTTGCACCTGTTATGAGGGCAGTTTTACCAGTCAAATCAAATAAGTTTTTCATGAATTTTGCAGAAAATATGTTTGGAAAATGCGTTTTAGAGTATTCACGCTAATGACCCATGAAATCCTCTAACGCTTTTCCATTGACCTCATATGGTTTTGCTTGAATGAGCACAAAAACAATACGGCAAATGGCATCACTACTCGGATTTCGCCATCTATGAATTGTGCCTCGTTGAACAATAATATCACCTTGCCCAAGTATTCTTATCTCTTGATTGTCCAGTTCCAATTCTATTTTACCACTGATAACGATACCATAGTCTATACTGCTTGAGCGATGCATGGGCGATGAGGCATTGGGCAACATATCGACCACCCTGATGACAGAACCTCCTTTTAGGGTTGTGCCTGCGTCTCTTTCTCTACCATCCGTTTCATCATTGAGGTCAGCGGGAACGCTTGTTGTTGTCCAAATGGTTGCCATGGCAGCATCGCCCGAAGGAATCACCACCGTTTCATAGTGATTATCAGAAACAAAAACAGCTGCCCCTTCTTTGTTATGCCCTGTAATAACCCTTCTAATATTGCTTAACATATTATTTTCTTATTTTGAAACGTTATTTTTTCAATCGCCTTACCCGAATATCTGCTTGTTCTTGGTGTCCTGCAAAATGCTCTAAATGGCACAAGCGTGAGCAGTATTCGCCGATTAAAACACTCGCTTCGTCTGTCAAAATACGTTGATAACTATGGGTTTTGATGAATTTTCCGACCCATAAACCACCTGTATATCGCCCTGCGCCTTTGGTAGGCAAAGTATGATTCGTGCCGATTACTTTGTCACCATAACTCACATTTGTTCTTGAACCTAAGAACAATGCCCCATAATTGGTCATGTTTTTAAAGAAATAATCATCGTCTTGAGTCATGACTTGGACGTGTTCGCTGCATATACGTTCGGCTTCTTGGAGCATTTCTTCTTTGGTATCGCATAAAATAATTTCGCCATAATCTCGCCATGAAACACTGGCAATATCCCGTGTAGATAAGCGTTTTAGAACGTTTTCAATCTGTTCGGGCAGTTCATTAGCAATTTTTTTACTGCTGGTAATGCAAACAGCCGGTGAATTAGGTCCATGCTCTGCTTGCCCTAATAAATCTACGGCAACCAATTCTGCATCAACGGTGTCATCACAAATGACCATCGTTTCAGTCGGTCCCGCCAAAAGGTCAATGCCGACTCGACCAAACAATTGGCGTTTGGCTTCTGCTACATACGCGTTACCCGGTCCTACGAGCATATCTACGGCTTGAACAGCCTCATTTTGACCTTCTTTTGGCGCACCCAAAGCCATCAAAGCAACGGCTTGAATACCGCCTAATACGTATATTTCATCGGCACCAGCTAAGGCTTGCGCTGCTACAATTGCGGCGGCTGGTTTGCCCTCATAGGGGGGTGCGCAAGCAATAACATGTTTTACGCCTGCCACTTTAGCCGTCAAAATACCCATGTGTGCGGAGGCTAAAAGGGGATATTTGCCCCCTGGCACATACGCCCCGACTTTATTAATCGGTATGTTTTTATGCCCTAAAATAACCCCTGGCAAGGTCTCAACTTCCACATCGCGCAAGCCCAACATCTGAATTTGGGCAAAACGACGGATTTGTGTTTGGGCAAATTTGATATCTTCAATGTCTTGTGCGGTAAGGCTATCTATACAAGCTTGTATTTCCGTTGGGTTTAATTTGAAGGATTCTGGGTTCCATTTATCAAACTTTTCGCTGTATTCGCGGATTGCGGCCCAACCGCGTTTTTCAATATCTGCTAAAATGGTTTCTACCGTTTTGGCAATCTGCTGGTCAATATCGCGTTTTTCTTCGGCTGGTTTGCCTGTTTTGATATGTTTTATCATGATTATTCTTTTTTTTTTAAAATATATACCCCTCAGTATTTAATGACAATACTACTGTTTGAGGCTTAATGACTTTGCTTATATTCTTTAGGTGTCATACCCGTTTTTAATTTAAAAAAGCGACTAAAATCGCTGTGGTTTTGTTGTGTCAATTTATACGCGATTTCATTGATAGGATAATCCGTTTGTTTCAGTAAAACTTTTGCCTCCAGAATAATCATCTCATTGAGCAAATCTTGGGCAGAAAATCCAGTGGCTTTTTTAACACATTTATTAAGGTGATTGGGCGAAATAGACAACAAATCGGCATATTCCGACACCAATCTTTTTTCATAAATATAACGAGAAAGGGCGTCCTTAAAATTTTGAGTAACCAGAAAATAGGTCGTGTTTTTCAGCGATGCTGAAGATGTATAAAAACGATTGAGTTCGGTAAAAAGCGCTAATAAATAAACAGTGATGATGTCAAAATCGGGTGTCAGATCTGGGGTTTCACGGTTCACATTTTTCGAACCGCGTAACTCCAAATTTGACATGTTTTGATACTCCATTTCGAGTCTATGTAAAATATGGATGATATTGGCTTGTATTGCTTCGTCAATTTCAACAATTGGTGAGCTAATAAATTGTAAAAATGGAAAATTTTGTAAGATATTGTGTTGTAGTAAATGGTTTGTAAAAATATCAAAATGAAAATGGCAATAATACCCCTCAGTATCCGCACTCATAAAATCATGGCTGGTGATTTGAAAAGCAGGTAAAAAGAAAAAGGTGTTTTCCCCAATTTCATAAGGATTTAAAGCCTTGCTACGGCGGGTTTTGCCGTTTGTTAAAAATAAAAAATCATAGACTGCCTTGCGATGCGGTGGCAAAGGAAATCGTATCTTATCCCGATAGTCCTCGAGTTTATTTATTTGGAATAAATGGTGAAACGAGGCGAAAGAAGCGGGCGTTTGAGCTATGCCAAAATGGTTATAGCCCATTTCTTTAGATTCCCAAAGAGGTATGATGACAGGTTTTGGCATCTTTTTTACAATTAAATTTTTCTTTTTTTCGCTTAGTTTTTCACGCCTCGATAATAGCCACCGCCCTTGTCCATCCCGCACTTGCGCCTTTGATCTTAGCTGGAAAACAAGCGACTTTGAAGCCAAAAGGCGGTAGTTTATCCAAATTCGCCAATTTTTCAATTTGGCAGTATTCTTTTTCAATACCTACATAATGTGCTTGCCAAATCACTCCTGGGCGTGGATTCGCTCTGTAATCAGCTGCTTGAATATGCAAAGGAATATCCCAACCCCAACCGTCTGTACCCATCACTTTGATGCCTTGGTCAATCAACCAATGAGTTGCGGCAGCCGATGCACCAACATGAATTTTCACAAAATCATCATCGTGAATACGTTTATCCGCATCACAGCGAATCAAAACTATATCGAATGGCTTCAAAGTATAGTTAATAGTTGCTAATTTCTCTTGCAAATCCTCTGGCTCAAACATATAGCCATCGGGTTTATCTGTAAAATCCAAGACAACACCATCGTGGAAAAACCAATCCAAAGGAATTTCATCAATCGTTCTCGAAGGTTTGCCTTCGCAAGTGGGGAAATAGTGGTAAGGCGCATCAACATGCGTACCGCAATGGCTTGTCACTGACAAAAACTCACCTGCGGGTCCGTTTCCATCAATAAAAACATCGGTTAAGCCTTCAAACAGCTTGCCACCCATTTTTTTCGCCCCCTGTTTGTGGTCTTCATAGACAATTGTAGTTGGTAGCGGTTCTTTTATGTCTTCTGAAATAGTGACAGAAATGTCTATTATTTTCATGTTGTTGTATTATTGAATTGATATATGGTTGGCTGAACAATACAGCCATTCAACCATTTAAACGACTTTATTTCTTAAAATTCCGATGCCTTCAATCTCCAATTCTACCATATCACCTGGCTCAAGTGGACGATGAACGGAAAAATTATTTTCAATCAAACTCCCCCACCCGACTGTACCTGAACCCAAAATATCGCCCGGCATCAAGGCGACATTATTTTCAGAAGCCCGTTCTATCATTTGAGGAAATGTCCAATAAACGGTTTTATAATTGCCTTCACAAATCGTCACGTCATTGATTTTAGCGGTCATTTTGACATCAAATCTTTCATTAGAAGTTATAGGCATTGTTAAATGCTCGGGGTGAATATCCCTTGAAATCGAGCAACGAAATTGCTCAAATTCGTCTTTTGTGACGATACACGGACCAATGGCGTTGGCAAAATCTTTCCCTTTGTGAGGACCCAAAGGTACTTCCATTTCCCGTTTTTGGATAAAACGCGCCGTCCAATCGTTGAAAACAGTGTAGCCGAAGATATAATCATCAGCATTGTCGGCTTTAATGTCTTTACCTTTTTTACCGATAACAACCGCTATTTCCAACTCCAAATCCATCTTTATTTCCTTTTCTGGGCGTTTTATATCGTCATTGGTGCCATAAATAGCTTGATGATTGGTAAAATAAAAAATCGGCATTTCATACCAAGCCTCACCCACTTTATGACCAAAGGATTTGGACGCATTGAGCATGTGTTGTTCAAAACCGATATAATCCCTAAAGCTGCGTGGATTCGGTAGCGGTGCTAAAAGTTGTATGTCAGACAGCAAATACTGAGGGGGGGTATTTTCCAAATTATTGTCCTTGATAATTTGAAAATATTGCTCATGGTTGTCAATAAAAGTGAGCATATCGTTTGGCAAACGGCTGTCTGTGACTTGCATATCTACCACGCTTTTACAGTCTGCGGTGAGCCAACCGATGCGGGTTTCTTCGTTTTTATTTTTGAATGTAACGAGTTTCATTATTTTAATTGAAAATGGTTTTAATAGATAAAAAGGTTTATTTTTGTTGAAAAATTGAGATAAATCATGGTAAATTTAAAATCGCATATTCCTGTTTCTCTTAAAATTCAGCCAAAAGGTAAAACTTATACTTTGGTTGAATACTTGCGTAAAGAAGCCAAATCGGTTGAAAAACACGAATATATTAACGGTAACATCATCAAAATACCCTACGCCAAAGGACCACACAATATCATTTCTGCCAACATGATTGCTGAAATGAAATTTGCTTTTAAAAAGTTGGATGAAAAATATGTCGTTTTTCCTTCAGACCAAAAAGTCTATTTTCCAAGCCTCAACGTAGGTTCTTATGCCGATGCTTTAGCCGTTTCTGAACGTCCTATTTATTGGGACGATGAAAAATTGTTGCTCATCAACCCAATCATAGTTGTCGAAGTTTTATCAAAAAGCACTCAAAAATATGATAAAACAGGCAAATTTGATAAATACAAAACCCTTGAAAGTTTCCGCGAATATATTCTCATCAGACAAGACCAATATTATGCAGAAGTTTGGTTTCAAATAGAAAAAGGGCTTTGGCAAGAAACCATTGTAAAAGACATTTCGGGCGAATTGACGCTTCAATCAGTCGGCATTACCATTCAAATGCAAGATATTTATCAAGATTTTAATCTCTAATCTCCAATTTATATCGGCTGTGTCAACCCCATCAACGTCTTACCCATCAAAGCCCCCATATTGGCACCTTCGGGCAACGGCATACCTTTCCACTCCATTTGTTCCCATTCTGCCAGTGTGTTTGAGACATCAACTATCATTTTACAACGTTCATAACGGCGGGTCATATAATTTTCTAAAATAGCTTCTATACTTTGGTCTTTCTGTAATTCTTCGGCTAAAACAACGGCATCTTCAATCGCCAAAGCTGCACCTGAACCCAATTGAGGAATTGTGGCATGAGCCGCATCGCCTATCATCACCACACGGTTTTTAAACCATGGAGCAGACATCATCAAGGTTTCTAATGGACGATAATTCACTTTATTATTATCGTCAATTTCATTTAAAATATCTTGAACCATGGGGGCAGGATATTCACTCACATAAGCTTTCAAACGTGTCGCCATTTCTTCCTGTGGAATAATGGGGTTATCGTCGCCTTCTGCTGTGACCACGAACATATACATCGTTTCGGCTGTCATCGGAATTAAACCCAATTTCGATTTTTTACCGAAATACATATAGCCTGTATCCAAATTTGGATGCCTTTTGAAAGGATAACGCCACACCGAATAACCAATATCTTGTGGCTTATAATCGCCAAAAACAAGGCTGCGA
>JANMJN010000756.1:0-1587 GCA_031371355.1 Saprospiraceae bacterium | reverse complement strand
ACAGTAGGTGTTGGTTTTAACCATTGCCAAACAAACCACATCATTATGACCGCTATCAATGCCAAAACTGCCCATTTTAAGGCTTTTTTCCACAAAACAGTCTCTGTCATTGCGAGGGACGAAGCAACTGAGGGGGTATTTTCAAAGTCAAAACTGTTTAAAACCTTATCAAATACCTCATAAAAATCGGTTTGTTGCTGTGGTGATGTGACGATAATGGGGGCAATCAGTGTTTTCAAATCCACAAAATCCGTTTCTTCGGGCAATGCTTCAACGAGTTGCGTTATCCGCAGATAAGCATCAATGCCAGAAGCCTGCCCTTTTGCTTTCCAAGCAGCGAGTAAGGCATTAAGGAAGGAGTATGTGTGCGGATTTTTCATAAATAAGTTAAGAATAACGACCACGACGCAGTTTTAAACATCGTCGTTGTTATGCGATTACAATGCTTTCAAAGCCTTCAAATCTTCTTGTGTTTTTGCCAAAACTGAATACGACGTGTCCAGCTGTACCTTTTCATCAGAAGACAATTTGCCGCCTAATTTGTCAACCGGGAAGCCAATAGACGTGAGCAAAACTGCCCAAGCCAGCATCTCCGCCGTAGCCGGTTTTTTCTTCAAACCGAGGTCGCGCGTTTTTTGAAAATGGGTGACAAGTGCCGTAGCTTTATCATTGGGAATACCTGTTTTCAAGGTCAAAATGCGTATTAACTCTGCTTTTTCAGGAAAATCAATATGAAAGTAGATGACACGACGAAGGAAAGCATCAGGCAAGTTCTTTTCTGAATTAGAGGTCATAATGATAATTGGACGCACCGCAGCCTCACTTTTGAACTCCTCGTTATTGAATTCAGACACTTTGAAACTCAATTTTTCAATAGCCGCCAATAAGTCATTGGGAAAGTCGCGCGGTGCTTTGTCAATCTCATCAATAAGGACAACGACGCGTTTTTTTTCCTTAATTGCTTGACCCAAAGCATTGAAATGAACGAAAGGGCGCACCATATCGAGTCGCTCTTGAGGCGTGATACTGAGGGGGGCAAATGATGTTGACAACCAACCTGCCGTTTGGCTCAAAAACTTTTTGCCTGTGCCGAATATTGACTTGACACAATGGTTTTTGAAATTAACCAATGACCAGTTTCAACCGCAAATTAGGCGGGTTATAGCCGAAGCGACAACAGGGTTAGAACAAACCGACCCACTCAATATGTCAGATTTAGAAGAACTTTTTTTAACTGTTTTTAATGTTTCACAAAGAATATAAGTTTTGGGTTTTGAGTTAAGCGTTTTGAGTTCGACCCCATAACAGCATCATTGGGTCCTTCAGGATTGAAGGCTGTGGGTACATTTACGGTGCGAAATACCTCGGATCATAAGGTGCCGGTTCAAATCTATGTTGTTCCACGTGAACCAGATCTAGAAGGCAAGGAAGTTTATAAAGAGGGTGCCGAAGTAGATGATCAGTTCCAAATTTATCCTTCCCAGGTCATCTTGAATCCGAACGAAAAGCGTACAGTCAGAATTACCTGGGTAGGTAGTCCGGGTATTCAAAAGGAACTTTCTTATCGGATGATTTCAGAAGAACTTC